>NZ_JBJDXL010000405.1:0-3054 GCF_051866655.1 Intestinibacter sp. | reverse complement strand
AACTATCATATCCCTTATCAAGTACGTCAATGCTAAGATGTTAAACGTAAAAAACATCATTATCGATAAATAATATTGTCGATGTAAAATTCCGTTAACTGCTGGAACACCCTTAGAGTTTTCTAAACAACAAAGTAATTAGTAATAATAAGCTTGACTGTTTAAAAATTAGAAAAATTGGGCAATCAGCAACCAAGATTCTGTGTATATCTATACAGAATAAGGCTCACAGACTATCCTTCATGGAGTACAAATTTTATTGCAAATATTTGCTTTTAAATTTGGAAATGCGGAAAATTTAAATTATACTTGAATAGTATTAATCATTAAAAATTTATTCAAGTATGGAAACAAAAAATTATTCATTTTATGTCTTAAAATCGGACATTAAACCAGACGAAATTCGTTATGTTGGAGTAACTTCAAACACAATATCTAGAAGATTTACATAGCACAAATATTGTGCTACCCATCCTGAAAAGAGAGGACTTCCAGTACATAAATGGATGTACTCAGTATACAAATAGGGTGGCACTATAAATATTGAAAAGATATTTGAATGTCCTGAATCAGAATGGGAAGAGACAGAAAAATCTCTTATTAAAAAATATAGAGATTTAGGTCATAATCTTCTAAATATTGATTTAGGAGGGAAAGGAGTAATTACAAAGGAAAAACGTTCTATTGATTCAATTACTAGAAGTACAGAAGCTCATAAGAAGCCAGTAACTGCTTATAACTTAGATGGAACTAAATTTAGAGATTTTAGTTCTATTACTGAAGCAGCGACATTCTTTAATGGTAAATTAAATAATATTCATAGTGTACTTTCTGGAAGTAGTAAATCTGCATATGGTTATATGTGGAAATATAAATCAGAAGAAGAGAGCATAGACCAATATAAGAAAAAACAAATAGGTATAGGAGTATATCAATTTGATTTTAATGGGAATCTTCTCAAGCAATTTGAATCAAAGAAAGATGTAATTACATTTTTTAATGTTACAAACTATAAAGCTTTAGATAGAGCAATTGATAACCGAACAGCTTACAAAGAATCATTTTGGGCTATTACACCAGAAATAGATATTACATTATTTAAATCTCCATTTAAATACAAAATTACTAAAGGAGATAATGTAACAAAAGTAATTGAGCAAAAAGATGTTGCAGAAATTATTGGTTCTTGTAAGGCTACTGTTTGTTCTAAACTAAAGAATAATACGAGTTTTGAATACAATGGATATATTGTTGAGGTAATTTAAATTAAGATATAGTCGAGCTTGTATTGAAAGATACAAGGTAAACTGGATATACAATATGCTATGGCTTTCGAATTTATGGATAGACGTAAAGAAAAGGGCTATGAGAAGTTTAATGATATTGGTGGGGACTTCACTGATATGCTTAGAGTCGCAGATTCTCTACGTGATAATGTTAAACTTATCTTTACTGGTCACAGTGAGAATATTGGAGACACTATGAATGAATATTGGACGCTTAAAACCATTGGTGGATAAAATCTGCCTGTAAATCCCTAATTCGGTAAAAGTTAAATAAGAATTATACGAATACACTTTCTAAGAAAGCCTAAGGTCCAAGTTTTGGATAGCTGGTAATACCGAGCGAAATTTATATATAAAAACGTGTAACGACTATCTCCGTATCGGGAGAGTAAGATATAGAGTGATTATCTATATTTGAAATGGGATTTGTTAACTTATTGACTTTTTAGTTGGTAAACTCAAAAAACTATAGTATTATTGTAATATGTTTAACTAAAAAATTTATATATTATGGTAGTACATTTTTACACTCTGGCATCAACTAGAGATTTAAGCAACATTAGGTATTTAGGAAAAACTGTAAATCCTTTAAGTATACGACTTTCTTAGCATTTAAATGATGCAAAAAGAAAATTAAAGGAAGGATATACACATAACTATAGATGTAACTGGATAAATAAAGAAATAAGAGAAGGTTATAATATAGTTATTGAGGAAATAGATTGTATAAAAGATTCTACTAATACTTTATGGCAAAGTATAGAAACTATGTGGATTGGCCTACTTAGATCCTGGGGATTCAAATTAGTTAATTTAACTAATGGGGGAGAAGGAGTAAGTGGTTTAGTTCAAAGTGAAGAATCTAATAGAAAAAGATCTATAGCTCTATTAGGAACACATAGACCAGAAGAGGTAAAGCAAAAAATTGCTAAAACTAACACTGGTAAGGTAGTTTCAGATGAAACTAAACAAAAAATAAAGCAAGTTATTACTGAATTGCAGGGTAGAAGAATTTGCCAGTTTAATAATATAACTGGGGAATTTATAAAAGAATGGGAAAGTATAAAAGAGGCCGCCACCTTCTATAACACAGACCCCTCAAATATAATGAACTGTTGTAAAAATAAAAACAACAGAACAACTGCTGTTGGATATATATGGAAATATAAAGAAGATAATTCTGAAGTAATTATTGATAAAAGTAAATATATTTATTGTATATACTCAAATAAGGTAATAGAGTGTGTAAATCAAAAGGATGCTATAGACAAAACAGGAGTTTCCAAAAATTCTATTATTGATTGTTTAAAAAAGAGAAAAGAGTCTTGTAAAGGAATTAAATTCTTACATTATGAAGAATATATTAATTCTAAATACACCGATCTAAAACTAGAATAGGTTAATTAAGATATAGTCTAAGCTATACAGAAATGTATAGAATATAATTGTGTTGAATTAATCACAACACGATAATTATATTAAACTGAGAATGGTCAAGGAAAAGGTAACGCCAGAAGGACTGTTTACTTATGTTTTCCATGCTCTTGTGGAAGAGGGTGATGAAGGTATGGAGTATAAATTACTCACTAATACTGATGGAATTCATGTAGCTAAAACTCCTCTTGGAATGTTTGATAAACTTAAGATCGATAATGATTTGAATGAGATTATTAAGGTTATTGATGCTTATAATGAAGGTGAATAATGAAGTTGGATGTACTTTTTCACTATGAAGTGAACGAACAAACTGGAGAAATTACTTATATTG
>NZ_JBJDXL010000404.1:0-3061 GCF_051866655.1 Intestinibacter sp. | reverse complement strand
AGCTTTTTCAGTATTTTGAGATTGTCTTCTTTTCTTTCGTTTTTGTCCATGATAAAACTCTCCAGTAAAGGAATCTTCTGCAAATCCAAGACGATCCCTAGTCACTTCATTTTCTAGCCTCTCATTACTCTTCCTCTTAGCTTCTATAGAGTTTAGTAAAGAGGAAAGGTAAATTTCTTTTTTCTTTTTCTTTTCCCGAACTACCTTATTAGAAGCATCCTTAGTTTCTGCTAAGTACTTATAGAACTTCCGTTCACCTTCATAGTAGGTAACGTACTCACTCTCATCTATTATTAACAAAAACTCAGAGGGGGCCTTTCTATAATAATAAATGCTCTTCTTAGGATAGAGGTAATTTAGAGCCTTCTCTATATAAAATATTACAAGAGAATAATATTTCATAGGAAGCTTCTCATGAAATAACTTATAGGATAAGATATTCCCGAGATATTGTGGAATCATCTCCCTAACTCCTGGATACTCTTTAAAGACTCTTGTATTGGCAGTAAAGTATTTGGCAGGCCTATCTACAACCTTAACTTTTACTTTCTTTCTCTTCTTTTCAGGCGCATCATAGCTCCTTATAATTCTGTTCTCGTCTAGATAATATCCATTATATCTCCATCTACGTCTGGGAGCCATATAATATGGATCTATCCGGCTTAAGAACTCGCGTCTAAAATCATAATTCTTCTTCTTTCTAAACTTGTTACATATATCAGAAAAAACTTTATCAAAGTCTTTTCCAACAGAGCTATCCAATACTCGAGAGACATAATGATAAGATTCTCTATCATAATGGTCAGAGTCCCAAGAATTATAATCAGAAGACTTACGCATACTCTCGTGTCTTGGAGCAGTCTCATAATCCCTGCTTAAAATTTGTGAATAAGAATTGAGTGCCATGATAATCTATTTAAAAAGTTAGAAGTCTGACTGAGACTCGAACTCAGATCTACTCTTTAGGAGAGAGTTGTTCTATCCTGTTGAACTATCAAACCTTGTGTGCTCCGAATGAGATTCGAACTCACACGGGCATTACTGCCCGACAGATTTTAAGTCTGTTGCGTCTACCAATTCCGCCATCAGAGCATAAAGGGAGGATAATCCTCCCAATATTTAGTATACTAATCCTCCTCTATATAAAGAAGGCTTATTTTCTAAGTTAAGAACCTTAACTGCCATGTCAGAACCATATTCCGTTTCCAACATGATTATCCCATCTTTGTTAGCAGGAGCAGTGATAGTACCATATCCTCCTAGATCTTCTCCAACCAACATAAGGTCTATAGCTACTGGAGTATTAATTCTCCTGGAATAAATGTCAAGATCATCTTCGTCAAGAGTATATTCCTTTCCGTCGTCGTCTTTCTCCTTTGTTCCTACTTTATTCAACAACTCAATAAAGGCCTCAGGAGAACCTTTCTCTCCCTCCTCGAATCTGTGGACCTTAATAAAGTAAGAATGCTTGGCCTGCTCAACGTTTAGGAAGTTCTTAAATGAATTTACAGAGCACCCATGAATGTTAACTTCCTCTACAACGGACTTCAAAATGTCAATGGTAGAGATAGCTAGGCTATCAATAAAAGTGATTATATCGTCTGCGTACTCCTTATATAATAGATTATCATCCAGATATTCCTTAATGATTTCTACCTGCAGATTTCCGAACGACTTGTGGTATCTAATTCTAGAGGGACGACCTATAAGATTCTCATTAATCCACAGTTTATTTGTGGTTAGGAGGAAAACTCTTCTGTAAGGACTATTATATACCCCATCCATTACAGAAAGCAGGTCTAAATCATGCTTCTTCTCAGTGTTGAAATTCTTTTCAAATTCATCAAAGAAGAGAATGCAGGGGCAATTTATCTTAGCTATAAAATCAGCTAACCCAGGGTACGGATTGTTAATAAGTATTACAGGAAGATTCATCTTGTTAGCTAGTATTTTAGCTGTTATTGTCTTACCTGTACCCTTAACTCCGTTAAACAATATTCCGAGATTCGAGGATGTATTCTCATAGGTCTTCATAATATGATTTATGAGCCGAGACTCAACTCCATAAACCTTGAAATCAAAGTGAAAACTATCTGCAAATTCTTCCAGATAGATTTCGTGGGTCATTTCATTAATTCCCATCATGTAAATTTTCTTGTCTAGGGATTCAATAGTAATGACTGTGTCTTCTACTTGCTTAAGTATTCTTCCGTTCTTAAGCCAAACAATATTCGGGGTATTCATCTAAATAATTTAGCAAAGACTTTAATAGTAGACTCATTATTAGATTTTAAAGCGGATAATTCCTTATTTTCTGAGGAAATTCGCTCTATTTCTGAGGTGTTAGCTGCAATCTGGTCATCAATGTCCTTATTCAGGACCTCTAAATCAGACTTGGCCTTGTTGTACGCTTCTAAGATCCCAGTTCTTCTCTCTGAGAAGCCTGAAACTGTAGATGTTTTTTTTTTCTTCCATCTGTTCCATTTTTGTCATGATAATATAGTTGCCATAGATGCTATAAAAGTTACAATACTAGCTACAACGGCATATGCCCGTTGTGTCTCATCGGTACTATTTTCAGACTTCCTTCTTCTAGTTATATAAATCAGAAGTCCTATACAAATAATTAGCAGTATAGAACCTACAATAATATGTATGAAGTCTTTGTACAGAAATTTCCACTTAAGAATAAATATTGCAGATTGTCCTATTTCTGTCTTAGAGATTCTAATAGAACTTTCTTCTACAGCCTTAAGAGTTTCATTAACAGCAACTCCTATTTCTTTACCCCAATTGGCATAATCAGAATACTTCTTCATTTCCTTAGACGTTGAGAGCTCTTTCTTAACATCTTCTGGAAGTTTATTATACTCTTCCTGAGTTAAAGTAACCTGACAAAAAGAGCTAATAGCAACTATGTTAGTTATTAGCAAAAATAAGATTCTTTTTAGCATTTTATTTAGAATTATGTCTTAGTAGCAGAACACTTTTTGTTGATTCTTTTATAATCCTCTGAAACCAACAAAACAGACTAGTCTATTTTATCCTCAATAAACATTGG
>NZ_JBJDXL010000403.1:0-3061 GCF_051866655.1 Intestinibacter sp. | reverse complement strand
TAGTTACGCCTGCTCCACCTTCACCGTATTCTCCTGGTCTTTTTGATTTGACGTGTTTGTTTCTCTTTAGCACGTCTTGAAGTCCTTTTTTAAGAACTCCTGTACCTATACCGTGGATAATTGTCACTGTTTCAAGTCCAGCAACACAGGCATCATCTAAGTATTTATCCATTTCTATTATAGCTTCCTCTAAGTTTAATCCTCTTAAATCAACCTCACCTTTTACTCTTCCTGATTTTTCGCTGATTATCTTACGTGTTTGTTTTGTCACTGTTGATTTTTTGTCCTTTGGAATTTTCTTTAGTGATTTAAATGGCAGGTTCATCTTCATTATACCTATTTGTACCACAGCTTCTTTTTTCTTATTGTCTACAGAAACTACGCTACCCTCTTGGTTTAATGTAACTACCTTGACATCATCACCTGGTTTTAAATCCTTTATTTCTTTTGAAGATACCTTTGGCATTATCATACTCTTTACAGAAGGTTGAAGGTCACCCATAGAATCTGATAATTCTTTTTTAAGCGCTTCAATCTTTTTGTGTTTTTCCTTAGAAGCCATTTCTGTTTCTAGCTTTCTAAGCTCTTTTAAAATTTGGTCTGATTGTTCTTTTGCCTGTCTAGTTATGCTAAATGCTTCTGACTTAGCCTTGCTGATGATTTTATCTCTTTGAGCTATTACTCTTCTAAGTCTTTCGTCGTATTCTGCCTTTACTTCTTCTATTTCTTGTCTTAATTTTTCTGCTTCTAAGCGTTCTTCTTCTGCCTTTAGTCTGTTCTTTTCTACGTTTTGTAGTACGTCTTCTAGCTCGATATTGTCTGTATTTATAAATTCCTTAGCTCTATTTATTACATATTCACTTAAGCCTAATTTTTTTGATATTTCAAATGCATTAGACTTTCCTGGAACACCTATCAACAATCTATATGTAGGACTCAATGTTTCTACATCAAATTCAACAGCTGCGTTTTCTACGCCTTTTTTAGTAAGAGCGTAATTTTTAAGCTCACTGTAATGAGTTGTAGCTATACATTTAGCCCCTGCCATATTTACATCTTCTAGTATGGCAATTGCAAGTGCTGCTCCCTCTACTGGATCTGTACCTGCTCCTAATTCGTCAAATATTACTAAAGAATCACAAGTGACTTCCTTTAATATAGAAACTGTATTTGTCATATGTGATGAAAATGTAGATAAACTTTGCTCTATACTTTGTTCATCACCGATATCTGCAAATATATTATCGTATACACACATACTAGTTCCAAAATCAGCTGGAATATGTAGACCACTTTGTGTCATAAGTGCAAATAAGCCTACAGTCTTTATTGTTACTGTTTTACCACCTGTATTTGGTCCTGTGATAACTAATGTATCGAATTCTCTTCCTAAATAAATATTATTTGGTACTACATCTCTCTTATCTATCATTGGATGTCTACCGTTTTTTATGTTGAAATATTTATCTTCATTTAGAACTGGTTCTATAGCTCTCATTTCAACAGATAATTTTCCTTTAGCAAATGCAAAGTCTAATTTTCCCAAAATTTCTTGATTTGAAATTAATTCTCCAGAAATTTCTCCTACCATAGCTGATAGCTCTGCCAAAATTCTCTCTATTTCCTCTTGTTCATCTAACTTTAATTTTCTAAGCTCGTTGTTCATCTCAACTATACTCATAGGCTCAATAAATAATGTAGCCCCTGATGATGATTGATCGTGAACTATACCTGATACTGATGATCTGTACTCAGCCTTTACTGGTATAACGAATCTATCACCTCTCATAGATATTATGTTATCTTGTAGGTATTTTTGGTATGTAGTCGAGCTTATGATAGAATTCAATTTTGATCTGATAGATTGATTCTTTTGAACTATTCTCCTTCTTATTGTTCTAAGTGTAGTAGATGCGCTATCAGATATTTCTGATTCACCTACAATAGAAGTATATATTCTATCCTCTATATCTCTATATGTATATAAAGCATTTGTTAGAGCTTGGATTATAGGATAATTAAAATCCTCTTCTTCTGAACCCTCTAAATTTTTCTTCAATGTACGCGCTACTCTTAAGCAATCCGCTACCTTAAGTAGTGCACCTGGATCTATTGTAGCACCTACATTAGCTCTCTTTGCCATATCCTCTATATCATGTATTCCATCCATACTCACTAAGCCTCTCTTAATAAGTATGGCTTGTGCCTCACTTGTTTCAAGCAAAGTGTTTTTTACTTCATCGAAGTCATTGCTTGGTTTTAAATTTTCTATATGTTTAAGCCCTAAAGAAGATGACGCCTTTGTTTTTAACTTATCTATTATTTTGTTAAATTCTAATACTCTAAGTGATCTCTCGTTCATCATTCCTCCTAATTTTTACCACAATTATTTTATATTTAATATTATTGATAAAAATCTCAAAATTATACTCGTCTGAGATTTTTATTTAACTTAGATTAAGCATAAATAAAACCACTTTATATTATACCTAACCCAAGCTTATTATGGCTAAAATTTTTGCATTTATTTTAATTTTATTTACGCAATTTCATTTGCCATCATGTAAAGTTGATAGTAAACACCTTTTTGTTCTAATAATTCTCTGTGATTTCCTTGTTCTACGATTCCATTTTCTGTCAGTACAAGTATTCTGTCTGCATTTTGTATAGTAGTCAATCTATGTGCTATTGTAAGTGTAGTTCTTCCTTTAGCTAATCTCTCTAGTGATTTAGATACTAGATATTCACTTTCATTGTCTAGAGCTGATGTAGCTTCATCTAGGATTAATATTTTCGGGTTCTTTAAAAATACCCTCGCTATACTTATTCTTTGCTTTTGACCACCAGATAATTTAACTCCTCTTTCCCCTACATATGAGTCGTATCCGTCTTTTAATTGAGTTATAAATTCATGAGCTCCTGCAAGCTTTGCAGCTTCTATTATTTCGTCTTTAGTCGCTTTAGGATTTCCGTAAGCAATATTATCGTAAACCGTACCGGCAAATAGATATACATCCTGTTGAACTATACCTATATTTTGTCTCAAGCTCTTTAAAGTAAT
>NZ_JBJDXL010000402.1:0-3073 GCF_051866655.1 Intestinibacter sp. | reverse complement strand
AAGCTTATCGTTCTAAGCGCTGGTATCCCTATTGCTAGCATTTGTTCAGACGCATTGAAAAATCCTAGCAAAGTCCCTGGAATAGTTTGAAGTATTATAAGCCCTACAAACATTATTCCAACAGCATAGCATACACTTAATTTTACAGTTTTTACGAGTCTATCCTTATTTCTAGCACCTAAGTTGAATGCAACTATAGGGACCATACCGTTGTTCAATCCAAATATTGGCATAAACACGAAGCTTTGTAGCTTGAAGTAAGCCCCGAATACTGCAACAGCTGTTGATGAGAATGTCATAAGGATTATGTTCATTCCGTAAGTCATAACAGATCCTATCGCCACCATCAACACTGAAGGAATACCTACATATAATATTCTTCCTAGATATTTTTTCTCTAATCTAAATCCTTTTAAATGTATATGAATTTCCTTGTTTTTCTTGATATTAAGCACAAGCGCAAATATACCTGCAACTATTTGGCCTATAACAGTCGCAACTGCAGCACCGGCTATTCCTAATTTTGGAGCTCCAAGTAGACCAAATATTAAGATTGGGTCTAGTATGATATTTATCACTGCACCTGTCAATTGTGTAGTCATCGATAAAATTGTCTTACCTGTTGATTGTAGCAATCTTTCAAATGACATTTGCATATATATCCCAAATGAGCATATACATACTATTCTCAAATATGTTGTTCCATAATCTACTATTTCAGTTATATCAGTTTGAGTTTGCATGAATTTGTGTACTGCAAATAAACCTATACATAAGAATATTAAATAATTTACAAATTCCAAGAAAATACCGTGAAGAGCCGCCTTGTTTACGCCCTCTTGATTTTTTTGTCCTAAATTTTTTGAAAGCAATGCATTCATCCCAACTCCGATACCTGTAGCCATACCTATCATAAGGTTTTGCACAGGGAATGCCATAGATACTGCTGTCAGTGCGTTTTCGCTAAGCTTTGCAACGAAAATACTGTCTACTACATTGTATAGAGCTTGGACAAGCATTGATATCATCATCGGTAAAGCCATTGACATTAACAGCTTGTTGATAGGCATAGTACCCATTTTATTTTCTGTTTGAACTGCTTTTTCTGCCATATATATCCCTCCATTTACTTTTTTAATTTTCTTTAGTCCCCTTAATTTTTATTTTGTCTAATTCTCTCTCGTCTTTTCTGAAATTTTTTCCAGCAAACCGTATAATAATTCTATTTCTTCATCCGAAAAGTCCTTTAACAGACTTTCCTTGTATTTCTTGACATCAGAATCGACTTCTTTGTGAGTTTTTAGACCTGCTTCTGTCAAAACTATCTTATTTATTCTCTTATCAGTCGGAATACTCTCTCTCTTTATATAGCCTTTTTTTTCCAACGAACTTATCATAGTCGAAACAGAAGACCTTCTAATATCAAATATTTTTTCTAAATCCCTTTGAAATATATCTTTATTGCTTGAATTATCGTATACATACTTTAAAAAAAACGCCTGAATTCCAGTTAAATCATGCTTGAGTGCGACTTTATCTAATTTTCTCTTGATTTGATTATCCAATTTATGAACAATCGCAAAAATTTCAATTCTATCCATCAAACAAATTCCCCTCTCTTTTGTTAGCCTTCTAACGTTAGCCACCTAACAATTTTATACCCTTTTAATTTTATTGTCAACGGGAAAAATAAACTCCCTTCCATACTTAATCAGTATAAAAGGGAGTTTCTATTTCAAAATTAAATTTTTTGTCTCATCAAACTAATTATTTTCTTTTATCTTATCAGCAAATAATTTTCCAAGTCTCTTCATGCCCTCTTCTATTTTTTCAGGTGGTACAGCACTAAAGCTCATACGCATGCAGTTATTGCCCTTGCCGCCACCTTCTACAAAGAATCCTTCTCCGGCAACATATGCTACCTTGTATTTTTCATTAGCCTCCTTAAGAAGCTCTGTAGTGTTTAAATTCAACTCTTCAGGTAACTCAACCCAAGTGAACAAGCCTCCATCTGGATAAGTATGCTTAGTTCCCTCTGGTAAATATTTTTCTATGCATTCCATCATCTTATCGCGTCTTTCTCTATATAAGTCACAAATCATCTTGTGGTGCTCAGGATAATAACCTCTCTTGAAAAACTCAGCACATAACACATCTGAAATCATTCCTGTATGAGAATTTGTAGCAGTTTTTATCTCGTATAATCTGTCTATTATTTCCTTTGTAGCAACTACATATCCAAGTCTACTTCCAGGTGAAAATATCTTAGAAAAGCTATTTGCAAGTATAGTATTTCCAGTCTTGTCAAACGATTTTATAGGAGGTAAATCCTCACCACTGTATCTTATATCTCTATAAGGGTCGTCCTCTAGAATTATCACGTCGTACTTGCTTCCAAGCTCAGCTAGCTTCTTTCTTCTCTCTGTGCTCATAGTTATACCTGTAGGATTTTGGAAAGTAGGTATTGTGTAGACGATTTTAGGATTGTACTGTTTTATTTTCTCCTCAACATCCTCCATAATAAGTCCATTGTCGTCCATTTCACAAGCTATGCACTTAACCTCAAACATATCAAAAATCTCAACACAATGCACAAAAGTAGGTGATTCCACAAGCATCACATCTCCTGGATTCATAAAAAGCTGACAAACTAAGTTCATAGTTTCAAGACCACCAGCAGTTATAAGAACATTTTCCATTTTAGCCTCAACACCCTTTGGAGCCATCAAATGATCTATAACAACTCTTCTCAAGTCTACACTACCCCTTGGATCACCATATTGAAGCGCCTCAACGCCCTTTTTATCAAAAGTCAACACATCATTGGCAATCTCCCTAACTATATCAATAGGAAGCGCCTCCTTAGCTGGAGAACCTCCTCCAAACGAAATCGTCTCAGGATCTCCCATAGCATTAAACAGCTTTCTAATTATAGATGCTGACCCCTCCATATTTTTAATACGTTTTGCATATTCTACCATAACTAAGACCTCCCAACATTAACCATATAAAACTTAACTTACATCTTTCCACATAATCGTGGTGTCTTACACTTAATTCTAATTCCTCCTTA
>NZ_JBJDXL010000401.1:0-3075 GCF_051866655.1 Intestinibacter sp. | reverse complement strand
ATCTGATCCTTGGAATGCAGGTATAATTTTACAGGTTTTAGCTATAGGTGGTGTAATCAACCTAGTTAGTAAAATGGGTGGAGCTAAAGCTATAGCAGAAGCTCTATCAAAAAAGGCAAAAAGTGCAAGATCAGCACAGATAATGACATGGTTTGCTGGACTTTTAGTATTTTTCGATGATTATGCAAACTCTCTAATAATAGGACCTATGATGAGACCTGTAACAGATGGAATGAAAATATCTAGAGAAAGACTTGCATTTATCATAGATGCAACAGCAGCTCCAGTAGCAGGATTAGCTATAATATCAACATGGATAGGATTAGAGGTTGGACTTATAGGGGATGCTTTTAATTCAATTGGAGTAGACCAAAATGCATTTGGAGTATTTTTAAGCACTATACCATTTAGATTCTATAATATATTGATATTGGCGTTTATAGTGATAACAGCACTTTTATTAAAAGACTTTGGTCCTATGAGAAAATGCGAGTTACAAGCTCGACGTGGAGGACAAGTTCTTAAAGATGGAGAAGAATTAAACAAACAGATATCAAAAGAACACGATGATTTAGAACCATTAGAAGGAGTTACACCTAGTGTATGGAATGCAATAATTCCTATAGGAACTTTAATAATAGCAGCTTTAATAGCATTTTATTACAGTGGATATACAACTATAATGGGTTCAGAAGATGCAGCTACAATAGCTATAATGCAAAATTCACCATTTTCATTTGCAGCTATAAGAGAAGCCTTCAGTAACTCAGATGCATCTGTAGCGTTATTCCAATCAGCATTATTTGCAGGAATAGTGGCTATGGCTATGGGAGTTTTTAAAAAAATGTTTACAGTAGCTCAAGCAATAGAAATTTGGATAGACGGTATGAAAACATTACTTATAACTTGTGTAATATTAATATGCGCTTGGTCTTTAAGTTCTGTTATAAAAGAATTAGGAACAGCAAAATTCTTAATTAACTACTTATCAGGATCTATACCAGCATTTACTCTACCAAGTATAATATTTGTATTAGGTGCTATAATATCATTTGCAACTGGTACATCATATGGAACAATGGGAATCCTTATGCCACTTGCAATACCTCTAGCATATTCTATAAATCCAGATATGAGCTATGTAATAGTTTCAACAAGTGCTGTTTTAACAGGTGCAATATTTGGAGATCACTGTTCACCGATATCAGATACAACAATACTATCTTCAATGGGTGCAGGATGTGACCATATAGAACACGTTAGAACACAAATACCATATTCATTATTTATAGCAACTATAACTATAGTATTTGGATATATACCAGCTGGATTTGGATTACCTGTATATGTAGTTTTACCTTTAGCATTAGCAGCTGTATTTATAGGAATCCAAATATTAGGTAAGAGTGTAGAAGTAGAACAAGAATAGAAATTTAAAAATATAAAATTAAAACTGTTGTGTGAATTTCATACAGCAGTTTTTTTATTATAAAAAAAATTATATAGGCAATAATAATAAAGAAAAATAAAGAAAGGAGTGCTGTATAGCGTATTATTATGCCTTATATAAATTTTAAAGAAGAGAATTATAAATTATCAAAGCAATTAGTAAATAGAAAGAACAACAATATAAATATTAGAAAGAAAATCATAAACGATCATAATTTAGTTAGGGATTACAGTCCATTTGACGAGTTTAGCTTTAAAAATATAAAAAATAAAATTATCGGTAGCGATAAGGTTTTAGACGAAATAGATTTTAGATTGGAAATAGGCAAAAATTTTGTATGTGTAAATTTTTATAATTGTAAATTTCAAAATATTAAGTTTGTAGATTGTTTTTTTATAGGATGTAATTTTAATAGATGTATGTTTGAAAGCGGTGGTGTTGTATTTGAAAATTGTACTTTTACGAAGTCTGATTCGATAAAGACACCTTCTTTAAATGTAAAAGATAATTTTTCAACTACATTTGAGGAGTGTAAAATATACGCTAAATTTAAAGGCTGTGATTTGTCTTATTCTATATTTGAAAATTCTACTTTAAAAAATACTAGCTTTGAGCTTTGCAATATGCAAGCTGTAATTATGACAAAGTGCGATTTATATAATATAGAAGTATGTGATTCAGATTTTCAAAATTTTAAAACTTATAGATGTTATATAAATAATTTCGAATTTAATGACAAGTATATGACTACTTTTGATGAGAAGACTTTTTTTGATAAATTAACAGAAAGAAAAAAAGATAGAGACGAGTACGAGGGAATATATACTGTATATCAAAATATAGCTGATAAATACAAGCAAAATAATTTGAACAGTAATTTTGGAGAGTACTATTATCTAGCTAAAAGAGAAGAACATAAGACTTTAGGTTTTTTACCGAAAATAGAGTCTTATTTGTATTGGTTTTCATGTGGATATGGTGAAAGACCTATCTACAGCATTTATGCGAGTTTATTTATAATATTTCTATTTACTTTTTTGTATTTGATATTTGGTATAGAGATACATGAGCAATTAATACAATACAGTAATTTACAAACACTACAATTTTTATCTATAGAGAAATTTTATAGAGATTTTAAGGAAGCACTTTTTTTAAGTATAAGTTTGTTTACAGGGGTAGGAGGAGAAAATGGTATTGCTGCATTGTCTTCGTATTTAATTGCAGATATAGAGATGCTTATAGGTGTCATTATGATAGGAATTGGTACAGGTACTTTGATAAGAAAAATTATAAGATAATTCAAGTTGACATTCAAAATTAAGGATTAATAAAGGTATAGATGATATTATCAAAATAGTTAAAAATAACGATTTAAAGAAAAGTGTAAATCTCGCGGTTTTATGATACAATGTTAAAAAAGATATTACAGGCGGAGGAATACAATGGATTCTAATCAAAGAGTAGACGAATTTTTAAAATTACAAGAAAAAGGTATCTCCTTGGAGGAAATAGCTTCTACATTGGGTGTAAAACCGCAAACACTTAGAAAAGATTTAAATAAAAGTGGATAAAAAAGTATAAAGGGTAAATATTTAAAAAATAATACCTTTGAGTAGGTAAAG
>NZ_JBJDXL010000400.1:0-3076 GCF_051866655.1 Intestinibacter sp. | reverse complement strand
GATATAGAGTAGTTTTTGACCTCTCTAAACTCATTTTCCAAGTCTGTAAGCTCGTGGTAGTGAGTTGCGAATAAAGTCTTGCACTTGATATTGCTTTGAATATACTCGACTATAGCCCACGCCAAGCTTATACCGTCGTAGGTAGAAGTTCCTCTACCTATTTCATCTAGTATTACAAAGCTCTTTGATGTGGCGTTTTTAAGTATATGAGAGACCTCGTTCATCTCTACCATAAATGTAGATTGACCTGAAGACAAGTCGTCGCTAGCACCGACTCTAGTAAATATTCTATCACATATAGGTATATCGGCATAATCTGCTGGTACAAATGATCCCATATGTGCCATAAGCACGATTATCGCACTTTGTCTCATATATGTCGATTTACCAGACATATTTGGTCCTGTGATTATATTTATTATATTTTCGTCGTCGTTTAAATAAGTATCGTTTGGAACGAAGTTTTCTTCCCCTACTATGCTCTCTACAACTGGATGGCGACCGTTTTTTATATCTAGCTTGTTGCTGTCGTTTATATTAGGTTTTACATAGTTATTTAAATCTGCAACTGTTGCAAATGAAGTAAACACATCTATATTGGCTATTATCTTAGCCACATTTTGTATTCTATCTATGTTGTCGTAGATGTATTTTCTGACACCTACAAATAGCTCGTATTCTAGTACGCCTATTTTTTCCTTTGCGTGTAAGATTTTGTCTTCTATTATCTTTAATTCCTCTGTTATAAATCTCTCTGCATTGCTTAGAGTCTGTTTTCTTATATATCCATCGTCTATTTTCGCAGTAGCTAAATTAGCCTTAGTTATCTCTATATAATACCCAAAAACCTTGTTAAATCCTATTTTTAGAGATTTAACTCCTGTCTTTTCCTTCTCGCGGTTTTCGATTTCTTTAATCATGAAGGCTCCGTTTTTAGAAACCTCTCTTAGCTCCTTTAGCTCCTCGTTGTAGTCTGATTTTATTATGTTTCCGTCTTTTATAGTTATGCTCGGCTCTGGAAGTATCGCTCTATCTACTAAATCGTAAATATCCTCTAGAGTCTCCATCTTACCTACATAATGCTTTAATATAGATGCATCTGACTCTTCAATTCTACTTTTTAGCTCTGGAAGCTTTTCTATAGAATTTTTTAAGTTTATAAGCTCCTTTGGTGTAACTTTTTCAAACGCGATTTTACCGCATATACGCTCTATATCGTACACGTTTTTTAAGATTTCTATTAAATCTACTCTTAGAGAATAATCGTCCTTTATCTCTTCTATTACATCTAATCTATTTTGTATTCTTCTTTTGTCGACTAGAGGCTCCTCTACGTATTTTCTAAGGAGTCTTCCTCCCATTGCAGTAGAAGTCTTATCTAATACATGAAGCAGAGATCCCTTTTTCTTTTTAGTTCTTATAGTCTCTGTAAGCTCTAAATTTGATCGAGTAAACATATCTAAAACCATGTAATTTGAAGAGTTGTAGATATTTATATGATTTATATTAGAAGTTATCTGCTTTTGAGTATTGTATATATAGTTTAGTAAAACACATAAGCTTCTATTTATAAGGCCTCTATCATCGAATTTAACTCTGCTTAGATATTCATCTGAAAAATACTCGTGCAGTATTTCTTCATTTAAATATTCTTCGTCGAAGTTCTCGTTTAAATATATATTAGACAGTGAAGCTATAGCCTCTAAATTCTTCTTATAATCTAAGTCATTTAAAATTATCTCAGAAGGAGAAACCTTGGCGATTTCCTCTATAAGCTTGTCTTTTTTCAAGTAAGTGGCGTTTGTCTCTCCCGTACTTATATCCACATACGACAATCCTATATCGTCTCCCTCTTTAAATAGAGACATTAAGTAATTATTTTTCTTGTTTTCTAGTAAACTGCCCTCTAGCACAGTCCCTGGAGTCACGACCCTAATTACCTCTCTTTTGACGATACCCTTAGCAAGAGCAGGATCCTCCATCTGTTCTCCTATTGCGACCTTGTATCCGTTTTCAACTAATTTTGATATATATGAATCGGCAGCATGAAATGGAACTCCACACATAGGAGCTCTCTCCTCTAAGCCACACGCCTTTCCAGTAAGTGCTATTTCAAGTACCTTAGATGCAACTATCGCATCCTCAAAAAACATCTCATAAAAATCTCCCAATCTAAAAAACAATATACAATCAGGATATTTCTCTTTTGTATCAAAATACTGTTTCATCATAGGAGTTAATTTACTTCTGTCAATTTCCATCTTGTTTACACGTCAAGCTATAAGCTGACTACTCCTTTCTCTAAATATATTTCTATTTTCATCTAAAAATTATACGCTTTTTATCCTAGATATCCATTATATCATATTTTATAAAATTTTATGTACTAGTCTTAATTGGGAAATTTTAAATAGAAATATATTTTCACACAAAAAAAGCTCTCCACGAGAAAATTTAAACATCTCCATGAAAAGCTCTTTTTTCTCTACTCTCTATATATTGATAATATTACTATGTCAAAATTATTGATTTTTTAAAATCGTTTTTAACGCTAAAACCGCCGCCACTATAATTATAGACCACGCAACCAACATGAAAACCCAAGCTATACCTGTCATAGTATCAACTCCTTTCCTTGTTAATACTATTATATTAGAAATTTTCTGAAAATAGTGTGGTTCAGAGCATATTTTACCATTTATTAACATAATATATATTATTTTTACTATTTTTTAACATTATTTATTCCTTTCTTTAAGTTTTCTTAACAATTTTAAAATTTAATTCAAAATAATTTTGTATATAAATATATTAAGAAAGATATCTTTCATTTAATTATTTTTATCTTTATTTATATTTAGCGAAGCTACACCTCTTCTCACTAGGCATTATAAATATGTTTAAGAATTTTGTGAAGAATTATATAGTTTTCAATATCTATTTTTCCAAAATAAAGTTTATTCATTACATTAACTCTACAAATCTATTTTTTATCATATACTGAGTAATATAAAGATCTCTTGTCGCTAATTCCATAAATAATTCCTTTATTCGATTAAATTCTTTATATTTCTTA
>NZ_JBJDXL010000399.1:0-3078 GCF_051866655.1 Intestinibacter sp. | reverse complement strand
GGAAGGTTTACGACAATGAAAAAAGTACATCGCTCTACTTCGATAAGTGCAAGCAATGTACTAATTTATACTGTCATCTATTTAAATTCGGCGTTCCTTTAAACAAATTAATTGTTTTTACCAATACCAATGCGGAATTAACATAGCATCAGGTCTTTTCCCTATCTCCTATGCTATTTAGTATTTTTTGATAAATTTTTTTCATAAACCCTCCATAGTATAATTTTTGTTTAACTCCCTATACAAAAATTATACTAGATTTTATATATCTTATGGAATCTTTAATGTACAAAAAAATGTACTCTATTTACAAAAATAGAATTCTATTCACCATCCTATCTTTTTAAAAATAACTTTAGATTTAAACTGTATTATTATATAATTGTATATACAGAGAAAAAAGACATTTCAAGGGGGAAAACAAAATGGAAAATGGATTAATGAACAGTCGTATGATGGGATTTACAGATGTTAGAGGATTAAATATATTAGAGGATGCTATAGCTAAATTCCCTAATGAAGCTTATAAAGATATAGATTTACAAAAGAGCTTAGATCAATACGATTTATTTAGAAAAGAAGCCAACTTCGATGAAATATACGGAGATTCAGATAGACAAATGGATTTAAAGGATGGTAAAGTGCTTCATATATTTGAAGGACGTAAATTTGAATTAGCTCTATTTGATTCAAACGATGTAGCAATAACTTCTGCTACTATATTCGGCGGCGGATTTAAAACATATCAAAATGGAAAACAATTAGAAGAAATATTTGTAGTTCAAGCTATTGAGCTTAAATAGGCTGGTGATATTATGTACAAGGTGGTTGCATTTGATTTAGATGGAACTTTATTAAATTCTGAAATTATAAATTTAAAAAGCCTTCAAAAGTGTCTTGCTATTCACTACAATATATCAGTTTCAATGGAGGAGCTTTTAAAATTAACTGGAACATCAGCAAAGGAGATATTCGAAAAATATGGTATATCAGATTATAAATCAGCTCAAGTAAAGTGGATTTCTGAATTTGATAAAATAATAGATGAAGTCGAAATTTTCGATGGCTTATTAGATTTACTTGTAAAGCTTAAAGGCTTAGGTATAAAGCTAGCTATAGTAACATCTAGAAAAAGACATGAATTAGACAAATTGATATCTCTTTTTAAATTAGGAGATTATTTTGACTACACTGTATCTATAGACGATACGAAAAATCCAAAACCATCTGCTGAACCACTTAAAAAGCTCATGGAGCTTGCAGATTGTACTAATAGAGAAATTTTATTTATAGGCGATTCAACTGCAGATATAAAATGTGCTGAAAACAACAACACAGAATTCGGTTTAGCTTTATGGGGTGCTAATCCTGAGCTCAAGAAACAGTGTAAAATTATTTTAGAAACGCCAGATGACATCTACAATATAGTCAAATAATTAATTTTTAAAAATTATAGGGGAGTCTAAATGAACTCCCTTTTTCAATTTGACCAGATAAATATCTAAAGTAATTTACTAAAATCAATTATATAACTTTTTTTAGGTCTTCCCCTTTTGTTTCCTGTTTTTTCCTCTCTAATAGAAGCCACATTATATTTACATAGTGTACTTAAAATTCTATTCGCACTTCTAACAGTTATTCCCATATATTCAGATAAAACTTCAGCTGATATTTTATTTGTATTTCTTTCATCAATTACTGAGATTATTTTTGTTATATTCATTTTTGATAGAGGTATTTTTTGAGCTATTTTATCTATAATAGGATTTTCTTTTATTTTATTCTCTTCAATATTAGGCAATATAGGACCAAATACTTTTTCTAAATTATCAATTATAAACACACATCCTCCTCCATTTTGAGCTGATAATTTATTTGCTTTTATAGCATTTTTTAAAGCATGTGTATTAGTATTACCTATTCCCCATCCTATATCAAAATTATAATTTAACCCAGATGTAAGATCTGTTAATATATTTGATTTTGCATAATTATCAGTTATTTTTATAAGATTTTCTTTTGTCGTTTGAAGTTGTATTTTTAAATTCTCTTTAAATATAGATACATTATAAATCCCGTTTTTATTGAAGCATTCATTTAAAATTTCATCCATTTTCAATATTATAGATTCAACCTTAAATATAAAATCATCATCTTGAAATTCACTTTTATTAAAAGTAATCACACAGGTTGCAACTCTATTCTCATCTAGTTTATGCAAATCTATAGCCTTTATCAATTCCTTAAAGCTATCTAAAATAGATTGCTTCGATGGAATTAGGTATTCCGATCTATATCCTAATTTCAATAATTTTTCATGAGTAAAATAAAATCTAGTAATAGACATATCTATCTTTTTGTCTCTCCATAAATCTAGTTGCTTCTCATAGGCAAGATTATAAATATTTTTTAAATCGGTTTCTTTTTCTATTTCAGGATAATCCCTTAGTGTATATGGAGCATTTTTATCATCTACAATTGAATATAAGTCATAGTAATTATTATCTTTTCTCAAAAAATCTATAAAGCAACGAGAAAAATCTAAATCTTTTTCATTTAAATATGTTTTAAATAAATACTTATAAAAATCTCTTTGACTAAAATCTAAATGTCCAAAAGGTATACTAGCTTTTTTTTCTATAGGTCTAATCATCTGATAATGTATAAGACCAGAAAACATTATTCCATCATAATAATCACTCTTATTTTCGTATACAGATAATAACTTTTCAAAATCATCTGCTTTACATAATATATATTCTAAATCACCCATGTCATTTAATTTTATAAATAAATCATTATATTCTTGTTCTAAAAACTCTTGAGGTCCTAAAAATGCAATTTTATATTTCATATATTTCTCCATTCTTAAAATTTCGTTCTGTTATATATCGACAAAACTTAAAATTTTTATAAATTTAAATATTGTACATTTGCACTAATAATTTTATTTTAAATATTATTTTTTATTATAGCACTATTCATATTCATATAAAACATTTGAATTTTTATAAAATTTTCAAATTCTTATTGACCAAAATATTAAATGATGCTATTATTTATTTAAGGACTAGTCTA
>NZ_JBJDXL010000398.1:0-3079 GCF_051866655.1 Intestinibacter sp. | reverse complement strand
ATTAATTTTTCCACTGTAAAATAATAATCGTCACAATATTTTTTTATAAAATCATAGTATTTTTCTCCAAATCGATATCCTATTTTATATACAAAATTTATAGTAAAGCTTTCATCTTCTATAAATCTATCCTTCAAAGAAACTAAAAATCCCTCTAAAACTTCTAAAATAGGCTCTTTCTTTTTAGAGAAGTAATCAACAGCAAAATCGTTCTCCGTTTTAAAAGAAATTTCTGTTGCTATTTCAAAAATTTCATCCTTGCTTTTAAAATGCGAGTATATTGTCGATTTTTTTATACCAACTAGTTCAGCTATATTGGATATCGATGTTCCAGCATATCCGTTTATTGAAAAACTATATATAGCCTTTTCTATTATTTTATTTGATGACATAAAACTAAATCTCCTTTATAATTATTCGCGCCATTTCACGAATAGTTTTCTTTATATTATTATACAACTTTATTCTTTTTAAAGTTTGAAAATATCATCTTATGTTCTACATTAGGATCGAATTTAAACATCTTAAAAACTATTTCAAGCAAATACCCAAAACAGAATGCTGATATTATAGTTCCTATTCCAAAAGTTCCTCCTAATAAATAACCTACTATTACTGCACATATTTCAATTATAGATCTCAATAACCCAATTGATTTACCTGTTCTTTTGTGAAGTGCAATCATTAGACCATCCCTAGGTCCACATCCAAGCGCCGGTATCAAATACAAAACCGTAGCAAACGCCCAAATTATAAGCGCTACTACTACCATTAACACTCCCCAAAATAAATCGTGTGTTACTGGAATAATATTCATATTATCTATTACATCTATTAAAATCCCTGGTATAAATATATTACCTATAGTTGCCCAACCTAAATTTTCTCCTAAAGCAATAGATACTACAATCACTATTGTTCCTACTAACATAGATGCCTGCCCCATAGTTATTCCCGTTGTCCTGCTAATGCCTTGATGTAATACATCCCAAGGTACCAGCCCTGCATTCGAATTTACCATTATCACAACTGCAAGTGCAATTAAAACATATCCTACAGCTAAATAAGCAATATCTTTTAATATTTTTTTATTCATAATTATTCTCCCCTTACTGCACTTATTTGATAAAACTCAATATAATTAGTATAATATATTCAATCGTAATTTTGAAATATAATTAATATAAAGTCAATTACTAAAATATCAGAAAGGAAAACGTTAAAATGATTAGAAAAGCAACACAATCAGATATAGATCAAATTGTAGAAATATACAATGAAATATTTACAGAAGACGAAAAGGGTGCTCCTCAAGTTGGCTGGAAAAGAGGTATATATCCTACAAGAGAAACTGCCGAAAAATCCTTAGCTATAGGTGAATTATTTGTAGAAGAAGACAACGGCAAAGTTGTATCTGCTGGTAGAATAAACCAAGACCAAGCAATTGAATACAAGGACGCTAACTGGGAATTTGATGCACTTGATTCAGATGTCATGGTACTACATACGTTAGTGGTTTCACCTTCTGCACCTAAAAAGGGCTACGGAAGCAATTTTGTTCATTTTTATGAAGATTTTGCTAGAAAAAATAACTGCAAATTTCTGCGCCTAGATACTATGGTAACTAATAAAAATGCTAGAGCTTTTTATAAGAAGCTAGGCTATAATGAGGTTGGATTTGTAGATAGTGATTTTAATGGAATAGGAATTGTAAAATTAGTCTGCTTAGAAAAGAAGCTTTAATAAAATACTCTCTTTTAAATAAGCAAGTTTTGCTTGCTCATCTAAAAGAGAGTATCTATTTCTAAATAAAATTATTTACCAAATATACTTAATAATTTTTGCCAGAAAGTAAGTGTTTCTTCCTTCTTTTCTTCCTTTTGAACTTCTGGTTTTTCTATAGCTTCAGTTTTTATTACAAATTGTACTGATTCTACGTCTGTATTTTTATCAGATACAAATGATTTTACTTCGAAATCATCGCCTGCAAAGTTCTTTATCATAGAATCTATTTGATCGTCTATTTTTCCGTCAAGGTCTGATGTTTTATCCTTGAATTCACCAGTTCCGTCAGCGAGGTCGTTTGTTCCTTTATATAAATCGTTAGTTCCGCTGACTAAATCTAATGCGCCTTCATAGACCTTTGTGTAGCCCTTTGTTATTTTGCTGACTCCGTTTGTGTAGTCCTTTATTCCGCTATCTAATGCAGAGTAATTCTTTGTCAACTTATCTATTCCACCTTTTAATTGTGTCATATTTGCCATTAAATTATTTAATGAGTTGACTAATTCTTGTATGCTGTCGTCAAATTGCTTGTAATTGCTTTGTAGTGATATTGCTCCACTCATCAAGGTAGTTTGACCTGAAGATGTGCTCATTTGACTGTCTATTCCACTTATAAGCTGAGAGCTACCTTCTATATATGATGCATCTGCTTTTAGAAGCTTTTCTATAGAAATTAATTTGCCCGCTGTTTGCACATATTGTGTAACTGCATCTGTGTTTCCTGCTGAAGCTTGTTTATATAGTGATATTGCTTCTTGGTCTCCTTGTTGAGCTAATATTGCAATTTCTTTTGTGACACCATCAGTTCCACCTGATGTATAGGCGCTGTATAATTTTCTTTGTGTGCTAGTTATTCCTAGGGCTTCTGCTGCATTTGCGTTTTTAGCTGCTAATTCTGAGCCACTGCTGATTCCTGCATTTTTTAAACTACTGTTGTATTTGTCTATACTTGAATCAAGTGTATTCAATCCTCCTACTAAACTGTCTATTCCTGATTTTATTTGAGTAGATGCAGAAGATAGTTTTTCTAAATCACTAGATGAAGTAGAGACATTGTCAAGTGATGATTGTATAGTCTTAAGTGCACTATATACTTCGCTAGAGCCACTAGTTAAATCAGATGATTTTGAATTTAATTCATTTAATCCACTTTGTATAGTTTTAATACCATCAGCTAAAGTGACTGCACCGTTTTTTAATTTTCCTGTTCCATCATTTAAATCATTAGCTCCATCGTCTAAGTCAGACACTGCATCCTGTAGTGTTTCAATTTCGTCAGTCAAAGACGATGTGT
>NZ_JBJDXL010000397.1:0-3086 GCF_051866655.1 Intestinibacter sp. | reverse complement strand
ATATTCTTATCGAAAAAATATAAAGGTATATAATTAGATATGTATTTTAAAACCCTCCATTTTAAATATAATAATTTATTTTGTACATCTCTCTTTTTATAAATTTCTCCATTTACTTTTAATACTCCTATACCTCTATGTTTTGTCTTATAAAAATACATATTATTTACATCTTGATACTCTTTTTCTACAATTTTAAAAATTTCCTTATTATAACTTTCTTTCAAAGTAATCATAAAATTTATTCTCACATGAGATACAGAAAAACTTTGCAGGTTAATTTGAACATATTTTACAAATTTATGTAATTCACTTTCTTTAGGAAATTCTATAAATCCAACATTAAACCATCCATCATAATGATAATTTTCTTTTATTTTTATAATAAATTCCTTTATATCTTTATTATGTTGTATTGCAATAAATGAAGTTGGTGGAAATTTATTTAAAAGAGCATACAATCCTTTTTCTAAATTATCTAATAATTCTATACTTATTAATTCTTCTATAAAAAAATCTGTTATTTTTATTTCTTCATTCTTGCTTAATTTTTCTACTGTCCTTTTCCTACTACTTTTATGCGTAAGAAATTCATAATCCCTATCTAATTTACAATTTTGTCTATCCTCGCATTTAAATATTTTAAATAGATCATTTCTTATTTTAAGAAAGTTATAATATATTTTTAACAAACAATTATTTTTTATATATTCTATTAATCTAGTTTTTTTATTTTCATATGGATTATAAATTTTCATAACTCGACCTCCTAAATATATTTAAATTATATATAAATATTTTCTATAAAAGCTTATCTCTATATATTTTTATAATACTTTAAATTTAGTATTTATACATACTAAATAATATAAACAAAAAGGAATAGACTATCTATCAATTAAATAATCTATTCCTTAATTTCCATTTTAACTATATTCCAAAAATCAATTATTTTGTCATTTTTTTACCATTTTGAGTCATAGCATTTATCTTAAGTGGTAATGTGAATAAGTTTATGAAGCCTTCAGCATCTTTGTGATCGTATAATTCACTGTCACCAAATGAAGATATACTTTGATCGTATAATTTATGGTCACTAAATATTCCAGCTGGTTTTATGTTACCTTTGTATAATTTTAATTTAACAGAACCTGTAACATTTTCTTGAGTTTCGTCCATGAAAGCATTTATTGCTTTACAAGTTTTAGAATACCATTTACCATTGTATATTAAATCAGCGAATTCAAGTGATAATCTTTGTTTTAAGTGAAGAGTATCTTTATCTAATGTAGCACTTTCTAAGTAGTTGTGAGCTGCATAGAATATTTCTCCTCCTGGAGTTTCATATATACCTCTTGATTTCATACCAACTAATCTGTTTTCTAGTATATCCACTATACCTATACCGTGTTTAGCACCTAATTTGTCAACTGCTTCAACTAATTCTACTGGTGATAATTTTTCTCCGTTTAAAGATACTGGAACACCTTTTTCGAATCCTATTTCTACATATTCTGCTTCATCTACTGCATCTTCTGGTGAACAAGTTTTTTTGTATATGTCTTTATTGTGTTCGTTTTCTAAGTATTCTATATCTCCACCTTCAGTAGATACATGCCATAGGTTGTCGTCTACTGAATATATTTTTTTCTTAGTTGCTGTTATTGGTATATTGTGTTCGTTTGCGTAGTCTATTGCATCTTCTCTTGATTTTATATCCCAGATTCTCCATGGAGCTATAACCTTTATAGATGGATCAAGTGCTGCTATAGTTCCTTCAAATCTAACTTGGTCGTTTCCTTTTCCTGTACAACCGTGGCATATGTATTTAGCTCCTTCTTTTTGAGCTATTTCAACTAATTTTTTAGCTATTATAGGTCTAGCTAAAGCTGTTCCTAAAGGATATCTATTTTCATATAGAGTTTCTGCTTTTATTGCTTGATATATAGTAGTAGTTATAAATTCTTCTCTTAAATCTTCAACGTAAGCTTTTATAGCTCCACTTGCTTTAGCTTTTTCTTCTATTTTACTCATGTCGTCATCTTGACCAACAAATCCACAAACTGCTATAACATCTAAATCATAATTTTCTTTTAACCATGGAATAGTTATTGAAGTGTCTAATCCACCTGAATATGCTAATACAACTTTTTCTTTCATTTTTACTGTCCTCCTAATAAATCACGTTATTTTAATTAAAAAAGCCTCTTAGTAATAATTACTAAGAGGCGACATTGCGCGGTACCACTCTTATTAATAAATTTATCCTAATTATATAAAAAACGCCTCTTGTAAAATCAAGAGACGAAATATTTCCGCGTTACCACTCTAATTAATAAGATAAACTTATTCACTCTCCCTTTTAAGGCAAGGTACTCCTATTATCCTACTGAAATTTCAGATAATCTTCTCCAAAGCTCTCTTCATTTATTTATCATTACCGAGCTTCCACCGTCCTCGGCTCTCTATAAAATTAAAATAAACTACTTTCTTCTTCAACGAATTTGTCTTATTAAATATTTATGAGTTAATAATAAATCAAATGGGTAAAAATGTCAACAGTATTTTGTATATATTATTCTAATATTTTACTCTGTATAAAAACAACCCTTTTGCTGGAGCAGTTTCAGGAGATTTCGATCTATCCTTTAATTCTAGTATATTTTTTACTTCTTTGGCTGTAATTTTGTGGTGACCTGCATCTATAAGTGTTCCCACAATTATTCTTACCATATTGTATAAAAATCCATTGCCTTCTACATAAATTTCTACAATGCCATCATTTTCATTTATAGCTATAGAGTAGATTTCTCTTACATGGCTTTTCTTTTTAGATCTAGACGAACAAAAGCTAGTAAAATCGTGCTCTCCTATAAATACCTTGGAAACCTCTCTCATATAGTCTAAATCGAGTTTTTTTGCTACATGACAAGTGTACTTTCTATTAAATGGACTTGGGTATTTGTTGTTGTCTATTTTGTATAGATACACCTTTCTCTTGGCGTTATATCTGCTGTGGAATCTGTCGTCTACTTCTTCTATAGATTTTATTCCTATTGATTGTGGTAGGTATTCATATAAATACT
>NZ_JBJDXL010000396.1:0-14046 GCF_051866655.1 Intestinibacter sp. | reverse complement strand
ACCAGTACCACCACCAGAAGCAACTGAGAAGTATTTTTTACCTTGTTCGATACATTCTTTTTTGTATGTACCTGCAACTGGATGTTGGAATCTAGTTGGGTTAGTTGAGTTTCCTGTTATAGAAACGTCTACACCTTCCATATGCATTATAGCAACACCTTCTCTAACATCGTCGCATCCGTAGCATCTAACTTTAGCTCTGTCTCCGTTTGAGAATGGAGTTTCTTTTACTATTGTTAATTCACTTGTGAAGTAATCAAATTTAGTTTGAACATAAGTGAATCCGTTTATTCTAGATATTATGTAAGCTGCGTCTTTTCCAAGACCATTTAATATAACTCTTAAAGGTTGTTTTCTTACTTTGTTAGCTTTTTCAGCTATTTTTATAGCACCTTCTGCAGCAGCGAAAGATTCGTGTCCTGCTAAGAATGCGAAACATTGAGTATCTTCTTCTAATAACATTGAACCTAAGTTACCATGTCCTAAACCAACTTTTCTGTTGTCAGCAACTGATCCTGGTATACAGAAAGCTTGTAACCCTTCACCTATTGCTGTAGCTGCATCTGCTGCTCTTGTGCATCCTTTTTTGATTGCTATAGCTGCACCTAATATATAAGCCCAACATGCATTTTCAAATGCTATAGCTTGAGTTTCTTTTACTATTTCATATGGATCAAAACCTTTTGATTGACATAATTCTCTACATTCTTCTAATGATTTAAATCCGTATTTTTCTAATACTACTTCTATTTGAGCGATTCTTCTTTCGTAACTTTCAAATAACGCCATTATTTCATCCCCCTTCTATTATTCATGTCTTGGATTTACAAATTTAACTCCATCTGCAAATCTTCCGTATGATGATTTAGCTTTTGCTAAAGCTTCATTAGCATCCATACCACCGCTGATCATTTCCATCATTTTGCCAAGGTGAACGAATTCATAACCTATTATTTCATTGTTTTCATCTAATGCTAATCTAGTAACATAACCTTCTGCCATTTCTAAGTATCTTGGTCCTTTAGCTAAAGTTCCGTACATAGTTCCAACTTGAGATCTTAACCCTTTACCTAAATCTTCAAGACCTGCTCCTATTGGAAGTCCTCCTTCAGAGAAAGCAGTTTGGCTTCTTCCGTAAACTATTTGTAAGAAGATTTCTCTCATAGCTGTGTTTATAGCATCACAAACTAAGTCAGTATTTAATGCTTCTAATATAGTTTTTCCTGGAAGTATTTCAGATGCCATTGCAGCTGAGTGAGTCATTCCTGAACATCCTATAGTTTCTACTAATGCTTCTTGTATTATTCCGTCCTTAACATTTAAAGTTAATTTACATCCTCCTTGTTGAGGTGCACACCATCCTATACCGTGAGTTAAACCTGATATGTCGCTGATTTGTTTAGCTTGTACCCATTTTCCTTCTTCTGGAATTGGAGCTGGACCATGGTTAGGTCCTTTAGTTATAGGGCACATATTATTTACTTCTGCTGAATATATCATAAAATAATTCCCTCCTTAAAATATCTTCGTCTCTTCTATTATAATTAAATTTCTATTTTTTTCAAATACTTATTTTTGTAGCCTAAACCTTCCAAAAAAGGTTATATTACATACTATTCGATTAATTAGTGTATAATATAAAGGTGTGTCCAAGATTTTTCGACAAATTAGTCTATTCTATTGAGGTGTATTGATATATTTTTATTTTTGTGAAAAACGTATGCCCGACATTTATTAATGCACTACATATCTGTATTATTGTCAATATAAAAAAATTTTTTTCTGAAAATTTTTTTTATTAATTTGTAGTTTTCTATGAGAAATAGCTCTTATTTCAATATTTTAGACTGATATTTTCTTAATTTGGATTTAATTTGTTTTAATATTAATTTTTTGCAATAAATTTTACCAACCGAAATTAAAAATTTTACGTTTATACTCAAAAATCACCAAGCTCTTTGGCATCACTACATCCTACAAACCTCAACCCCAAAATCGGTTGGTAACCCAAAAATCACAATCCTATTTCAAAAATTCTTTAATCTATTCCACAGATCCCTTAAACTTAAGCACCTTCACATAAGTCTTAATAGCATCCAACATAATATCCTCATTAAAATCAAACTTCAAGCTATGAAGACCATTTACAAATCCCTTTTCCTCATTACGAGCGCCTTGCATAAAGAATAATCCTGGAACTTCTCTTTGGTAATAAGAGAAATCCTCTGATATCATAAGAGGCTCAGTTTTAACAAATTTTTCCTTGCCAACTGCTTCAACAAATTCACTATATAGATTTTCATCGTTATTTACAGCATAGAATCCATCTTCAATATGTACATTGACCTTGCAATTATATGCAACTTCAAATCCCTTAGCTAATTCCAATAATCTCTTTTTCATTGTATCGTAAATATCAGGATTAAAGCATCTCATAGTTCCTTCTAATCTGACATTTTCTGCGATTATATTTCTAACAGAGCCTGCTGTCATCTTACCAAAAGTGATCACTGCACCCTCCATTGGATTTAAGTTTCTAGATACTATACTTTGAACCGCTGACACAAAGCTAGCTCCTATCATTATTCCATCTACTGTGTTTTGTGGGATGGCACCATGTCCACTTTTTCCTATGATATCGACGTCTATTTCACCGTTTTGAGCCATTAAATATCCAGCCTTACATCCTATATATCCTTCTGGAAAATCTGGGTGAATATGAAGTCCATAAACCTCATCGACGTTGTATTTTTTAAATACGCCTGCCTTCATAAGACGTTCTGCCCCACCAGTGTCTTCTTCCGCTGGTTGGAACACAAACACTATATTGTCATTTAAACAATCCTTGTTGTCGTTTATATATTCTAAAAATCCCAATAATATACTCATATGTCCATCGTGACCGCATAGATGTTGTGGTCCATCATCAGTTGGAAGTGCATCTATGTCTGATCTAAATGCTATAGTTTTTTTAGGATTTTTCCCCTTGATAATACCTACTGTAGCTGTTTCTAGCGGTGTTTCGTATTCTATTCCCAATTTATCTAAATAATCTCTTATGTATTTCGCTGTTTTAAATTCCTCATGTGAAAGCTCAGCTATTTTATGTAAATTAGTTCTATGTTGTTTTACAATTTGATCTATATACGCTATATCTTTCATCAATTTTTCCTCCTAAATATAAATATTCTAATTATTTTTCTAAATTTTTAATAATTTTATTATATATGTTTTGCTTAGATTGTCCAATTTTTTTATAAATAAAACTTGCTCATAAACATAAAAAAAGCTGCTACACATACGACATAACGTAAATGTAACAGCTTTTATTTATTTAGATATTAATTTTTTATTAGTAGATTATTAATCGTCAAATTCTCCACTTTCTTCGTATAATAAAGCGATTCCACCTTTTGCAGTTTCTTTGTATTTTTCCATCATATCTCTACCAGTTTCATCCATTATTTTGACGATTTGGTCGAATTTAATATGGTGAATTCCATCTGATAGTAATGCATAGTTAGCTGCATCTAAAGCTCTTTGAGCTCCCATTGCATTTCTTTCGATACAAGGTATTTGAACGTATCCATAGGCTGGGTCGCATGTCATACCTAGGTGATGCTCTAGACCTATTTCTGCTGCGTATTCTATTTTTCTAAGTGGTCCACCTTTGATGAATGCAGCTGCTGCAGCTGCCATAGCACAAGCAACACCTACTTCACCTTGACATCCTACTTCTGCACCTGATACAGAAGCATTTTGTTTTACTACAACACCCATTAATCCTGCTACTGCAAGACCTTCTTCTATAGCTTCATCATCAAATCCATAGAAGTCTTGTAATGTAAATAATACAGCTGGTAAAACACCTGCAGATCCACATGTTGGAGCTGTTACTATTTCAAATCCAGATGCATTTTGTTCAGAAACAGCTAAAGCATATGCATATAGCATTGAAGTAAGCTGTTTACTTACTTTGTATTGTCTGTAGAAGTTTCTAGCCTTTCTAGCTAATTTTAATTTTCCTGGAATAACTTCTGTAGCTTTTAATCCATCTTCTAAAGATTGTCTCATTGTCAATCTTATATCTCTAAGATAATCCATTATATCGTCGTCATCATATTCTTTAACATAATCAACGAAATTTTTGTGGTTTGTTCTACACCATTCGATTATATCTTCTAGATTATCATGTGGATATACACTTTCAGATGATTGTCCTCTCTTACCTTCTTCTGCTAGAGAACCTCCACCTATTGAGAATACAGTCCATTCGTCTGTTATATTTTTGTCTGCATCTAAGGCTTCAAATTTCATTCCATTAGTGTGGAATTCTTTTACTATTTCTGGTTCCCAAACTACTTCTACCTCTTTAGGTGCAAGAGTTTTTATTATTATAAAGTCAGTTAAGTGACCTTTTCCTGTAGCTGCTAAGCTTCCGTATAAATGTACTCTGAAGCTAGCTGCATCAGGGTTTTTAGAGTTAAATATTTTTGCTGCTCTTTGTGGTCCCATAGTGTGGGAGCTGGATGGCCCTGGACCCATTTTGTAAAGTTCTTTTAATGATTCCATAAATCATTCCTCCTAATAAAAAACTAATTTTTTGATTCACTATATATATAATTATACTTTTTTCTGCAAATAAATTATATAGTTTTTATGAATTTCTACAATTTTACTTTTTTGATATATTTTTTTAATTTAAATTCCTAATTCATTTATTATTTTAAACTATAAAAACGTTTTTTGCTATACCTTTCATTAATTTTTAAATTTTTAAATTTTTTGTAACTTTTTGGTTGATTTTTCCATTCATTTGTAATAACATTAATTCATAACAACTTATTAAAAATCAACGAAAAATTAACTAACCTAAGTAGAGGCGCAATGATTATCAGTAAGTAATGGGAGCTGGCAAGTGTTGATCGTTACTGAAAGGATGATTTGCCGAAGTTTATATCTTGGCAGAGATGTATGCTGGGGTCATGCAGAATATGCATGGGACTGTCACTTATCTAAGTGGGGGGCTACAGGTTTACTTTGATTTATGTTAGCAACGTACAAAGTATTCCTTTGTACGTTTTTTAATCTAAAAAATCTATTTTTTACTGTATCCTTAATACAATATATAACCTCCCCTTATTTATATTCTCTATTTTAGGTAGTTATAATCGATACGAAATACTATAAATTACACGAGGTGATATAAAATGAAAAAAGTTAACGTAGCCGTAGTAGGAGCTACAGGTATGGTAGGTAGAACTTTCTTAAAAGTTCTTGAAGAAAGACAGTTTCCAATAGAAAATATTTATTTTTTCTCTTCAAAAAAATCAGCAGGTTCAACAATAACTTTTGCTGGTAAGGATTACATAGTTGAAGAATTAACTGAAACTGCATTTGATGGAAAAGATATTCAAATAGCATTATTCTCTGCTGGTGGAGCTACTAGTGCAAAATTTGCTCCAATAGCTGCTTCTAAAGGAATAACAGTAGTAGATAACTCAGCTCAATGGAGAATGGATCCAGATGTACCACTTGTAGTACCTGAAGTAAATCCAGAAGCTGTAAAAGAAGTTAAAAAAGGTATAATAGCTAACCCTAACTGTTCTACAATACAAGCTATGGTTCCACTTAAACCACTATATGATAAATACGGCTTAAAGAGAATAGTTTACTCTACTTATCAAGCTGTTTCTGGTTCAGGAGTTAAAGGTGTTAAGGATTTAGAAGATGGAGTTGCTGGAAAACCAAATCAATTCTATCCTCATCAAATAGCATTTAACTGCTTACCACATATAGATGTATTTATGGATAATGGATATACTAAAGAAGAAATGAAAATGGTAAATGAAACTAAAAAAATATTCAACGATGATAGCATAAAAGTTACTGCTACAACAGTAAGAGTTCCAGTTAGAGGTGCTCATAGTGAATCTATAAACGTTGAATTCAACAAACCATTTGAACTTGATGATATATTTGAAGCAATGAAAAATACTGAAGGTGTTGTTTTAGTTGACAACCCAGCTAAAGACGAATACCCACTTGCTATAGATGCTGAAGGTCATGATGAAGTTTATGTTGGTAGAATAAGAAGAGACTTCAGCGTTGATAACGGAATCAACTTATGGGTAGTTGCTGATAATATAAGAAAAGGAGCTGCTACAAACGCAGTACAAATAGCTGAATTATTAGTAAAATATGATTTAGTTTAATATACAAAATACAATTTATTTAGACAACTTAATTTAAAATTTAGAATAAAAAATAATTATTAAGAATATATAAGAAAAAGGGGAGATATATATGATATTTACAGGTTCTGCAGTTGCATTAGTTACACCATTTAATGAAGATAACACACCAAATTTTGAAAAAATAAGAGAATTAGTTGAATACCACATAGCTAACGGAACAGACGCTATAGTTGCTACAGGTACTACAGGGGAAGCTAGTACTATGACAGATGAAGAACAATTAGACGTTATAAAATGTATCGTTGACGCAGTAAACAAAAGAATACCAGTTATAGCTGGTGCTAGTACAAATGATACTAGACATTCACTTAGCTTAGCTAAAGGCGCTCAAGACATGGGAGCTGATGCTTTATTAATAATCACTCCATACTATAACAAAGCTAATAGATCAGGTCTTAAAGCTCACTTTAAAGCTATAGCTGATGCTGTTGATCTACCAATAATTTTATACAACGTTCCAGGAAGAACAGGAGTTAATATAGCTCCAGATCTAGTTGCTGAATTAGCTAACGAATGTGAAAACATAGTTGCTATAAAAGAAGCTAGTGGAGATATAGCTCAAGTTGCTGAAGTTGCTAGATTAGTTCCAGATGATTTCGCTATATACTCTGGAAACGACGATTCAATAACTCCATTATTATCATTAGGTGGTAAAGGTGTTATATCAGTTTTAGCTAATGTTTGTCCACAACAAACTCACGATTTAGTAGCTAAATTCATGGAAGGTGACGTTAAAGGATCTTGCAAAATCCAATTAGACTTAAAAGCTCTTATAGATGCTTTATTTATAGAAGTAAATCCAGTTCCAGTTAAAACTGCTATGAACTTATTAGGATTTGAAGTAGGTCATTTAAGATTACCACTTGGAGAAATGAACCCTAAAAACTTAGAAGTATTAAAACAAGAATTAATAAATGCTGGACTTGAAGTAAAATAAATTAAAAGGTTAATTTAAACAGGGAAGAATCCCACAGGATTCTTCCTTGAAATAAATCAAACTTAAAATTAGGGGGTATAGTCTTGAAACTTATAATAAACGGATACAGCGGAACAATGGGTCAAGTACTTACAAAATGTGTATTAGCCGATGAAGAAATAGAACTTGTTGCCGGTGTTAGCCCACTACAACACGATGTTAACGGTCAATTCAGCACATATTCAACTTTTGCAGAAGTAAAAGAAGATGCTGATATTGTTATAGATTTTTCTAATCCACTTGCTCTAGACGGTATATTAGAATATTGTTTAAATACAAAAACTCCTGTAGTTCTTGCTACTACTGGATACAACGATGAAGAAATGGCAAAAATACACGAAGCTGCTAAACAAATTCCAATATTCTTATCATTCAATATGTCACTTGGCGTAAATATTCTACTTAAATTAGTAAAAGAAGCCGCTAAAAATTTAGCTAACTTCGATATAGAAATAATAGAAAAACACCACAATAAAAAAGTAGATTCACCTAGTGGTACAGCTGTAATGATAGCAAACGCAGTAAAAGAAATCAGAGAACAATCTGAATTTATCTATGGAAGACATGGTCGTACAGGTAAGAGACAACAAAATGAAGTAGGTATCCACGCAGTAAGAGGTGGAACTATAGTCGGTGAACACAGTGCAATATTTGCTGGTAATGACGAAATACTAGAAATAAACCACTCTGCCCGCTCTAAAAACGTATTTGCAGAAGGCGCTATAGCTGCTGCAAAATACTTAGTAAACCAAGATCCTGGTTTCTACAATATGGATGATATGTTAGGTTAATATATCTAATAAAAACACACTTCTGCTATTAATCTTAGAATTAATAGCAGTTTAATTTGAAAAAATAAAAAATTTAAAGGAGATTGAAAATGTTAGATTTAAACGATGCTTATGCAATTGCGAAATTTATAAAAGACGCAGAAAAACAAACACCAGTTAAAATTTATGTTTCTACAACTGCTGAAATAGCTAAATCAGAAGACTTCAAGGTTTTCGGAAACAATGGAGAATATACTTTAATAGGAGACTACAAAACTATAATGGATGCTATAGCTCCTATCAAAGACCAAATAACTGATATGTACATAGAAAACGCAGCTAGAAACTCTGCTATCCCAATGATAAACATGTTAGATATAGATGCTAGAATCGAACCAGGTGCTATAATCAGAGACATGGTTACTATAGAAAAAAATGCTGTCGTAATGATGGGTGCTGTTATAAACATAGGTGCTATAATAGGTGAAGGAACTATGGTAGACATGAACGCTGTAGTTGGTGCTAGAGGAACATTAGGTAAAAACGTTCACTTAGGTGCTTGCTCAGTTGTTGCAGGTGTTCTTGAACCACCTTCAGCAACTCCAGTTATAGTAGAAGACGATGTTGTAATCGGAGCTAACTGTGTAATATTAGAAGGTGTAAGAATAGGTAAAGGAGCTGTTGTTGCTGCTGGATCTGTTGTTACAAAAGACGTTGAACCAGGTGCTGTTGTTGCTGGTTCTCCTGCTAAGGTAGTTAAGATGAAGGATGAAAAGACTGCTGGTAAGACTCAATTAATGGATGATTTAAGAGGATAATTAATTGAAAATAATATATATGCAAAAAGAAGTAGCCATCAACGCTACTTCTTTTTTGTATTCTTTTTAATCTCTAATTATTTAAAGCCTCTTCTCTTAATTTTTTAACAATTTCTACATCTAATTCTAATTTTTCTGCTATAGTATCATCATCAAGCACATCTAAAAGACTTTTTGCATTTTTAATTGTTGCAGTCATCTTTCCCTGTTCGATTCCTTTTTCGATTCCTCTTTTTTCAACTTCTGGATCATATAATGTCTTTGTCATGATATTCACCTCTTCTATTATAGATTATAATCAGAAATAAGTATATTTAAAACTTGTAAAATTTTCATATTTTGACCGCACATTTCATGCACCTAATCCGTTAAACATTATGAAGGGAGGTTCTAAAGCAAATGGATATTGAAGAACAATACGACAAAATATACCGCTATTGCTATTTCAAAATATACGATAAGCAATTAGCTGAAGATATTACGCAAGAAACTTTTCTTCGCTTTTTTAGACAGAATTTAAATATCGACAATAGCAAAGAGTTAGCGTACTTATACACTATCGCTAGGAACCTTTGTATCGATACATTTCGCAAAAAGCCAGTTGAAAGTTTGGATAAAATTGAAGAAGAAGCTACCTACGATCCGTCAGATAAATGGACTGATGGATTTACTTTAAAGTCCATAATTGCCAAGCTTCCAAAGGACGAACAGGAACTTTTGTTACTTAGGTATGCGAACGAGCTTCCTATTAATTCTATTTGCAAAATTACCGGACTTTCACGCTTTGCGATACATCGCAGGCTATCAAAAGCTTTAAAATGGCTAAAGGAAGAATTGAAGAAGGGAGGTTTTTCTGAATGAAAAAAAAATTGAAAAATGATATTCAAAAAGCATTTGAGGCTCCTACACCAAATCAACAGGAAAAAGCGAGATTTTTAAGAACACTACCTAAACCTAAAATCAGTATGTGGCAGTTTATTTTGACACAGGCTACTTTTTTGAGAAAGTCGACATTACTTATTTCTTTGATGCTAATAATACCTGCTCTGTTAGGAAGCTACTCTATTGATTTAAATACTCTATGGGTTATATCGTCGCTTATCCCATTTCTCGCACTCTTAGCTGTTACAGAGAGCACAAGATCTGCTGTGTACGGTATGATCGAATTTGAAATGTCGACAAGATTTTCACTAAAAAGTGTCGTGCTTGCGAGATTGAGTATTTTAGGTATGCTCGACTTTATCATTCTCTGCTGTGTTACCCCTCTATGCTGTATCAGTAGTGAAATTCCATTGTTTCAAACAGCGATATACCTGTTTGTTCCATATCTAGTGACTGTAAACATCAGCTTATGGATAACACGTCATTTTCAAGGCAAGGAATCGATTTATGCATGTATGAGCATCGCAGTCTTAATTAGCGGATTAAATGTAAGCTTACATTTTATTGCGAATTTCATATATCAATTTTCTTACTTTAACTGGTGGCTATTACTAACAGCCATTTTAATCGCAGTAATGATAAATGAATTATCTCGTACTATAAAACAAACGGAGGAATACAGATGGAACTTATCATTGACAGATTAACAAAACAATATAAAAACAAAATCGCCGTAGATCGCATCTCGCTTAAGTTAGAAAAAGGTGTTTATGGTCTTTTAGGTGCTAATGGCGCAGGAAAAACTACCTTAATGCGTATGATCTGCGGTGTACTAAAGCCAACTAGCGGCACAATCACTTTCGATGGTTTTGATGTGTCAACAGAAGAATATCGCTCAGAATTAGGTTATTTGCCACAAGACTTTGGCTATTATCCTGAATTTACAGGAATGGATTTTCTTCTCTATATAGCTGCACTAAAGGGCTTGGATAAATCTCATGCAAAACGCAAGGCTTCTAAATTGCTAGAATTAGTTTCTCTACAGGATAGGGCTAATAAAAAAATCAAGACCTATTCTGGTGGTATGAAGCAACGACTTGGAATTGCACAGGCATTATTAAACGACCCGAAAATTTTAATTTTAGACGAACCAACTGCTGGACTCGATCCAAAGGAAAGAGTAAAATTCAGAGACTTAATTGCAGAACTAGGTAAAGAAAACATTGTATTGCTCTCTACCCATATTATTTCAGATATTGAGCATATTGCAGATACTGTTTTAATGATGAAGGACGGTCAAATTATTTACCAAGGTAAATGGGAAGACAATCGTGAAGATTTGGAAACATTTTATCTAGAACAATTTGAGGAGGAATAAAGATGAAGCAATTATTAAAATTTGAACTAAAAAAAATCTTAAACAAAAAATCAAGTCTAATAGCTATGGCACTCGGATTGTTACTGATAATTGTATCTAATATAGCTTTAATTCGTGGGGAATCCCTATATCTAAGTGAAAAAAATCATTTAGAAGGTGTAGCTGCTATTAAAAAACAAACAGAAATAGAAAATTCTCTAACCTCTGAATTAAGTGAAGAATTTCTCACAGGATTTTTAAAGGACTATCAACTACAATCAAAAAACAATTCTGACGAAGATTATTTTTCTTTAATTGCTCCTAAAACAAATCTTTTCTCAATGATTGCTGCCAATTATACAGAATGGAACGCTAACTGGAGCTGGGAGGATTTAAATAAAATTGATACAGAAAACGGTGTTGGCTTTTATGAAAGAAGAATTGAAAAAATAGATAATCTTTTAAATTCCGAATATTCCTTTGGCAACTATACACAAACAGAAAAGGACTATTGGCTACAAAAGGCTAAATCCGTCAACACTCCATTTAAATGGGGCAGCAAAAATACTTGGGATAAAATTTGGGATAGCATCGGTATTCTATTTTATCTGTTGTTTGTAATCGGTATTTGTATAGCACCAGTATTTGCGGGAGAATACCAAAACCGCACAGATGCCTTGCTATTAGCTACAAAACACGGAAAAAATAAGCTTATTTATGCAAAAATAATGGCTTCTTTTATATTTACTTTCGTCTACGTTGCATTATGCAGTGCCGTAAGCATCGGAATTAATGTAGCTCTATTGGGTATTTATGGTTGGAATTTACCGATACAATTATGGAATACTATTATTCCTTATCAGTACACAGCTATAGAAATTTGTGGTATAAATCTGTTAATTATTTTTCTAACCTCCTTTTTACTTACTGCAATTTCACTATTACTTTCAAGTGCAAATGGAAACCCTATGATCGTTTTGGCTGTAGATGTAATTTTATTTTTCGGTACAATATTTATACCATTCTCTAAAACAATCCGATTGTGGAATCGTATTTTATACTTGTTCCCTATATATTCAGTTAATTTAAAGGATGTTTTGAAAACATATAACAGCTATCAATTCGGCCATGTCGTAATTTCGTATTTAGGAATGATATTTATTGTGTATATGTTAATAACAGTAATTTGCATTTTCCTCACTAGTAAAAGTTTCAAGAAACACCAAGTCGGCAAGTAAAAAAATAATATAATAAGATAGACTAAGTTTTTATACATTATCATAGTCTATCTTATTTATTTTTTTATATTATTTACATACTAATTATTTATCATACCATAACCTTGATTTCCAGTTAGCTGTAAATATGTCTCATAATTGTCCCTTGCTAATTCCAAATACTCTTGAGCATTGCTCTCAACGCTCATATATCCACCTGATGCGTTTATCATATTTATACAATTTTCATAATCATCTATCGCTAATTCTATGTATCCTACTGCATCATACAAATATTCATACATTTCATTGTACTCTTTTCCTCTGTTTTTACTGTCGCTTGTTGGCTAGGAATGTTTGCTTGATCATAAGTATTAATACTTATTTCTTTGTATATATCCATACCAATCATTGCAAATACCACTACTAAAAATGTTATAATTATTATTTTTTTCTTACTTAGATTTTTCATATTATTTTCCTCCTATCTTCGTTTTATTTCTTATACAAGAATTTTATCGGTTTCGAAAATAGGTTGAAACATTGATTCCGTAAAATTTAATTCTATTTATCACCCTTTATATCTATTTTTTCCTTTAAACGTTCACATGATGTTTTCGTTTTACGACTTTTATTGTGATGATGCGCGACACAAGCTGTACAATTTCCATGATACTTACAGCTTTTTTTCCAACAAGGGCAATTTTCACCTTCAAAAAGAGTATATTTTTCATCTAAAGGTTCTCGACATATATTGATTATTTTCACAATCCCAATAACAACAAGTATAACAGACAATGATACGGCTATTAAAAAACAAAGGAAAATAATCCAAATAGAAACACCCTTTGCTGAAAATAAAATGATAATAAGTGGAGCCAAAACTAAAAGTGCTATACCACTTGAAAAAATATTAATCCACTTTGTCATAGCATCAATTTTTTTCTGTTCCACTTTTTTATGATGTAAGATGCCTGATACTAAGCATGAAGATATTAAGAAAGAAGCTATGGCAATGCTACAAATTAAAACAGGAACATAAATTGTATATGAAAATCCATCTCCTGCTAGAAATATCAGTGATAGAACACCAACGATAACACAAAGAATACTTGCTATGATTTTAATTGCACTTATCGAATGAATCTTTTGATTTTTGCTCATTTTATCTCACCACCATTTTCAAATTTTCCATTTGTTAATACGGCAACATCTATATTTAATGTATCTGCAATAATTTGAGGAAGATAATCAAGATTTATAGGTATATTTTCTTTCGGGCTACCATTTCCATAGTTTAATGCTCCTAAAGAACCATAAATTATGTAATTTGCATAAAAGTCTGTATTTTCGATAGATAATACTCCCTCATCTATACCACTTTTTAAAGTATCTGAAAGAAGTGGAACTAATTTAGCCGTCATTTTTTCAGTCAGTTTATTTAACATAACTTGATTAGATCTTGTAAAAAAATTTTCTAATCCTTCTGTCTTTAAAGACATTTCTTTTATAATACTCAAAATATTTATAAACTTTTCGCTAAAAGTACTATTAGATTTACAAAGTGTAAGGGTGATTGCATCTACGTATTGCTGAGCCCATTTTTCAACAAGTGCATTTAAAAGTTCTTCTTTACTTTTAAAACTACGATAAAACATTCCTTTCGCACCACCTACAGCATTCATAATATCGCTGATAGAAGTTTCCTCATATCCTTTTGTAGTGAAAAGCTCTTGCGCCACACTTAAAATTTCATGTTCCCATTGTTC
>NZ_JBJDXL010000395.1:0-3086 GCF_051866655.1 Intestinibacter sp. | reverse complement strand
AAATAATGGAGAGATTTAAAAGGGCTGACGAGTCTAGAAATACTGAAGGTAGCGGTTTAGGTCTTGCTATAGCTAGGGATTTAGTTAAGCTTCAAGGTGGAAATATGACTATAGATATAGATGGAGATCTATTTAAAGTAACAGTCGAAATGGATGAATATACACCGATTAGTTTATCTAAAGATAAATAATTATAAAATAATAAGGAGCTCCAGATGAATTTGAAATCTATCTGAGCTCCTTATTTACTAGCTAAAGTTTTAGCTGGCTTTTTTATTTTGAGATTTATCTAAAGATTGTAAGTGATCCATATAAAGCTTTGTTTCTGATATAACTACAGGTGATAGAGCAAGTAAAGCTATTAAATTAGGTAGAGCCATAAGACCGTTGACTATATCAGCTATAATCCAAACCATTTCTAGTTTTAAGAAGGCTCCAAGTAGTACCATTACTACGAATAAGCATCTGAAAATATTTATTTTCTTAGCACCGAATAAGAACTCGAAGCATCTTTCACCGTAGTAGCTCCATCCAAGAATAGTTGTGAAGGCAAATAAGCTAAGACTTACAGTTAAAAATAGTGGTCCGAAAGTTGGAAGAACACTTGCAAATGCTGCTTGAGTCATTATAGCTCCATTTAGTTCACCTTGCCAAACACCAGTTATTATTAGAGAAACACCTGTTAAAGTACAAATTATTATACTATCTATAAAAGTACCAGTCATTGATATAAGACCTTGTTCTGCTGGCCATTCAGTTTTTGCAGCTGCAGCAGCTATAGGAGCACTACCAAGACCAGATTCATTTGAGAATACACCACGAGCGATACCATTTCTGATTGCCATAGCAACTGTTGCACCTAAGAAACCACCAGCAGCGGCTTGACCAGTAAATGCGCTTTTGAATATTAAAGCAAAAGTTTGTGGTATTAAATTATAAGAACCAACTAATATTGTTAAACAAATTGCTATATAGATAACTGTCATAAAAGGAACTACCTTAGTTGCGACATTTGATATACTTTGAAGTCCGCCAAATACTACTAATGCAACTAATACTGCAAGTACAACACCTACTATTTTAGGGCTTATACCGAAAGAACTATTTACAGCTTCTGTGATTGAGTTTACTTGTGAAAATGTACCTATACCTAAAAGGGCAACTAATATACCACTTACTGCAAAGAATATTGCAAGAGGTTTCCATTTTTGTCCCATACCATTTACTATGTAGTACATTGGTCCACCTGAAATTTGTCCATTTGAGTCTTTTGATCTAAATTTTATAGCAAGTAAGCCTTCTGAATATTTTGTAGCCATTCCGAAGAATGCAGCAAGCCACATCCAGAATAATGCACCAGGTCCACCAGCTTTTATAGCTGTAGCAACACCTACGATATTACCAGTACCAATTGTAGCAGCTAAGGCTGTACATAGAGCACCGAAGCTTGATATATCACCGCTACCGTTGTTTTCAGCTTTGAATATTAATTTTAAAGCCTTTGGAAGCTTCACTATTTGTATAAGTCCAAGTCTTACTGTGAAGTAGATACCAGTACCTACTAATAAAACTAATAGGGGAGGTCCCCAGATAAAACCATCGATTGAATTAAGTAATTGTAAGAAATCCATAAAAAACACTCCTTTTAATGTAAAATATTTTGTGAAATCAAATAATCTTTTATGAATTTAAGGTAAATATAAAAAATATAATTGCTAGTATAAATTATCCGTAAAATAAAAAATACTAAATCGTCGACTCGATTTAGTACAGGATAATGTATACAAATTAGATTGAAGTATTAGATAAATACTTTCGTGCATCTCTGTCCTTTTGCCTGAGAGATTGAGCTAAATGCTTTTGCCCCTTCGGCGCCTTAATTAAATAAGGTCTCTCCAGAGTATCCTATACATTACAGTCACACTTTATATAATAAAGTACCTGAGAGCGTTACTCCTTCGGTGTGTCATTACGACAACTCTTCTGTAAAGTTTCATCAGATTATTGATTTGTTGTTTGTAACATAGATGATATAGCAGGAGGAAAATTTTGTCAAATGGTTTTTTATACATATAAATATTATTAGAAGAATAATATGATTTTAAAAATTTTGAAAAATTTATAAAGTAAAATGATTTTGTAGTTGGAATTTAATAAAATAAAGGTTTAGATAAAAAAGTGGATTTTGATTTAATAAAATATAATGAAGGTTATTTTAAAAATTTAGATAAAAAAATAAAAAAAATTTTTAAAAAGTTTTAAATTTTATAGTAAAAATATATTTATTTGATAAAATTAATTCTAAAAAAGTGTGATAGGAGATAATATTATGTTTTGCCCGATGTGTAATAAAAATGTAAATTATAAAATAATAACTGAGACAATCGATGAGTATAGAGGATATAAGGTAAATGTAAAACAAAATATTGCGGTATGCGATAATTGTGGAGAGAGAATATATGTGTCTGAACTAGAAAATCAAAATTTAAAAAGTTTATATCAAAAGTATAGAGATATGTCAGGAATTATATCGCCAGAAGATATAGTTGAATTTAGAGAAAAATACGAAATATCTCAAGAAGAGTTAGTGAATATACTTGATTGGAGGAAAATGACTATAAATAGATACGAAAGAGGTGGCTTACCAAATCAAAGCCATAGCGATATATTAAAGCTTATAATGAAAAATGAGAACTATTTTAAAGAAAAGATTCAAGAAGCTTATAAAGATAAGAGAATAAGTCAAAAAACTTATAATAATATCCTGCAAATTGGTCAGTAAATATAAAAATCCTAGCTATTAAAGGCTAGGATTTTGACTAAATATTTAATTCAAATTTATACCATACTCAGCTGACAAGTCGTGAAGTCCCTGTTCGATTTCCTCTCTAGTATAATTATGCTCCTCCAAAGTCTTATCATCAAGTCTATTCAAATTAGTATAAAAATCAATGCCGACTCTCAAATACTCGATATTGCTTCTATCGACCTCGTCGAACAATAAATTTTCAGCCTCGTTGATTTTACCTTCTGAAACTAATTTATTCAATTTATTATATAAAATATCAGTTTCGCTTTGAGCATTT
>NZ_JBJDXL010000394.1:0-3090 GCF_051866655.1 Intestinibacter sp. | reverse complement strand
GGTCTTCAGAGTGAGAATGAAAGACTAAAAGTCAAAATTAGTGAAATTAGACTTATAGATAGAGCTAAATGTATTTTAATACAGTATTTAAATATGAGTGAGCCACAGGCACACAGGTACATCGAAAAGCAGGCTATGGATTTAAGAGTAACTAAGAAGGAAATTGCTGAGAGTATTTTAAAGACTTATGAATTGTAAGTTATTTTTAATTATTATTATTTTATTAAATTTTATTCGTGTAGGAGGTTTTTAGTATGACAAAATATGTATTTGTAACAGGTGGTGTTGTTTCAGGATTAGGTAAAGGTATAACAGCAGCATCTTTAGGAAGATTATTAAAATGTAGAGGATTTAAAGTAGCAGCTCAAAAATTAGATCCATATATAAACGTAGACCCAGGTACAATGAGTCCATACCAACATGGTGAAGTTTATGTAACAGAAGATGGAGCTGAAACAGATTTAGACTTAGGTCACTATGAAAGATTTATAGATGAGGATTTAAATAAATACTCAAATTTGACAACAGGAAAAGTTTATTGGAATGTTTTAAATAAAGAAAGAGAAGGTCAATATTTAGGTGAAACTGTACAAGTTATACCTCATGTAACTAATGAAATAAAAAGCTTTATATACAATGTAGGTCAAAAAAGCGATGCAGACGTTGTAATAACTGAAATAGGTGGTACAACTGGTGATATAGAAAGTCAACCATTCTTGGAAGCTATAAGACAAGTATCATTAGAGGTTGGAAGACATAACTGCTTATTTATACATGTTACATTAGTTCCATATATAAAGAGCTCAGGAGAACATAAATCTAAACCAACACAACATTCAGTTAAACAATTGCAAGGCTTAGGTATAATGCCTGATATTATAGTAACTCGTTCAGAAGCACCTATAGATGAAGTAGTTAAAAAGAAAATATCACTATTCTGTAATGTAAAACCTGACTGTGTAATAGAAAACAAGACTATAGATGTACTATACGAAGTACCTATGATGCTAGAAGAACAAAATTTATGTGATATAGTTTGTAGAGAATTGGATTTAAAATACGACAAATGTGATTTATCTGATTGGACAAACATGCTTGAAAGAGTTAAAAACAGAGATAAAACTGTGAAAATAGCTCTAGTTGGTAAATACACTAAATTACACGATGCTTATTTATCAGTAGTTGAAGCTCTATCACATGCAGGATATGAAAATAGCGCAATTATAGACATAAAATGGGTAGATGCAGAAGGTGTTAATAAAGATACAGTAGATGATTTATTAAAAGACTGCCAAGGTATATTAGTACCAGGTGGATTTGGAGATAGAGGTATAGAAGGTATGGTCTGTGCTTGTAACTACGCTAGAGTTAACAATATACCTTATTTAGGAATTTGCCTAGGTATGCAAATAGCAGTTATAGAATATGCTAGAAACGTACTTAACATGGAAAATGCAAATTCAACAGAATTCGATTTAGAAGTAAAATACCCAGTAATAGCTTTAATGCCAGACCAATTTGGAAATATACTAGGTGGAACAATGAGACTGGGAGCATATCCATGTAAGATAAAAGAAGGAACTATGATGCATAAATGCTATGGAGATTTAAATATATCAGAAAGACATCGTCATAGATATGAATTCAACAACGACTACAGACAACAAATGATAGATGCAGGTCTTACTATAGCAGGTACTTCTCCTGACGATAAATTAGTCGAAGCTGTAGAAGTAAGTAAAAATAAATTCCATGTTGGTGTTCAATACCATCCAGAATTCAAGAGTAGACCAAATAGAGCTAATCCGATATTCAAAGGATTTATAGAAGCGGCAGTTAGCATGCTATAGAAAATTTCTGTTTAAAAATATGAAAAATTAAATTAAAATATTATTAAACAATAAAGTAAATAAAATTCAGATGAGGTGACACGATGGATAGCAAAAAGTTTGTAATGTCTTACAGTGGTGGAAAAGACTGCATGCTTGCCATGTATAAAAAAATGAAAGAGGGTTCTACGCCTGTAGCATTGATTACCACTATAAAAAAGGATTCAACAGATTCTTGGACACATTCAATAAATAAAAGATTATTAGAAGAGGCTAGCAAAAGCTTGAATATACCTATAATATACGTTGAATGTGATATCAGTGAATACGAAACAGAATTTGAAAAGAAATTATTAGTGGCGAAGGAAATGGGGGCTACTACAGTAGTATATGGAGATATAGACATAGAGCTTCATAAAAAGTGGGATATAGATAGAGCTACTAATGCTGGTCTAGACTACGAGTTGCCTCTATGGAATGGAGATAGAGAAGGGCTTGTCCATGAATTTATAGATAGTGGATTTAAGGCTGTAATAAAAAAAGTAAATTTGGAAAATATGAGTGAGGATTTTTTAGGCAAGGTATTAGATAAAGAGCTTGTAGAAGAAATCAAGAAGACTGGATCCGATGCATGTGGTGAAAATGGAGAATACCATACTATTGTAGTAGATGGTCCAATTTTCAGTGAACCTATAAATTTAGAAATATTAGGTAAAACTATAGACAATGGATATGGAATTTTAGATGTTAAATAATAGTATCCCTATATTTTAATAAAGGTGTTGTTTAGACGATAAAAAGTTGTTTAAATAGCACCTTTTTAATTTTAGATAAAAATCTTTAATATAAAAAAATAAATTCTTATAAAAGCGATATGTTCATATAAATATTATAAATTCGAAAATTTTTGTATTAAAAATTTTGAGGAGGAAATTAATATGCTAGTCGATTTAGTCGAAATTAAAATCAACAAAAAGGAAGCCTTAAAAAATTTATTTGAGAAAATTCCGCTTTTAAGTAAGGTAATACAGTTTAATAAAAGAATAGGTGATATAAATCTAAGGTATATAGAGTATAAGATTTTAAAATACAGAGTAAATAGATTAGAAAATGGATTTTTAAAAAGCGATTATAGAATTGTAGCTCTAAACACATACACAGGTCATACTAAGCTTGTAGATGAAGTTCCAGCTACTGTAAAGAGATATATTGCAAGAAGTTGCGTACAAACGCCTAAAATAAATGACAGTATCTTAAAAAG
>NZ_JBJDXL010000393.1:0-14109 GCF_051866655.1 Intestinibacter sp. | reverse complement strand
TTGAAGATATCGACATAGAATTATACTATGGAGGTCAACCAATTTATTATTATTTAGTATCTGTCGAATAAATAAATAAAATCATGTAAATAATGGGGGCTGTTTCAATATTTATTGACAGCCCTTTTTAAAAGAAAAATCGTCCTCTAAATAAAGAGGATTTTTTTAGGTGATGATAAATGGATATTTTAAATAAGAATATTCAGTTTGTAAAAGGTATTGGTCCTAAAAAGGCTTTAAAACTGAATAAATTAAATATATTTACGATAAAGGATTTATTATATTATTTTCCCAGAGTTTACGAGGATAGAAGCAATGTAAAAAAAATATGGCAGCTAGAGCACGATGAAAAAGCATGTACAAAGGGAGTAATAACTAATATAAAAAGCTATGTTGCAAAAAATAATATTAAAATATCAAAATTCATTATAAAAGATGAAACTGGACTTTTGACGCTTGTATTTTTTAATCAGGACTATCTCACAAAGGTATTTAAACAGGGTGACAGTGTAATAGTTTATGGAAAGGTAAAAAGAGAAGGGTCTATTTTAGAGATGAATTCTCCAGAGATAGAGTTTTTTACTAACTCTCCTACATCTACATGCAAGCTGATACCTGTTTATCCTCTTACTTATGGTGTCACAAATAAAGATATAGCGAATACTATAAAAAATGTATATAATAATGAAAAAATAAGTATACAGGAGTATTTGCCACAGGATATAATAAATAAATATAAATTATGTAGCATTGATTTTGCAGTTAGAAATCTCCATATGCCAAGTGACAAGCAGTCGTTAAAGATTGCGCTTTACAGAATGATTTTCGAGGAGTTTTTAATTTTGCAAATAGGTTTATTTTATCTAAAAAACGGCATAGATGACGAGAAGGGTATAAAATTTGAAAAAAAAGAAAAATTAAATGATATAATAAAGTCTCTACCATTTAAGCTTACAAATGCACAGTCTAGGGCATTTAACGAGGTAATAGACGATATGGAAAGTGACAATGTTATGAACAGGCTTATACAGGGAGATGTCGGCAGCGGAAAGACAATAGTTGCTACTTTGGTGCTTGCATTGGCTGTATTAAATGGATATCAAGGAGCTCTTATGGCACCTACAGAAATTTTAGCGAGACAGCATTATATATCTTTAAGTGAAACTCTATCTCCTTTTGATATAAATGTAGGCTTACTAGTAGGTAGCTTAACTAAGAAGCAAAAAGAAAAAGTACTCGATAAAGTAAAAAATAGACAAATAGATATTTTAATAGGAACACATGCCCTTATAGAAGACAATGTAGAATTCGATAATTTAGGAATAGTAGTCACAGACGAGCAACACAGATTTGGAGTTAGACAGAGAGCTAAATTATCTACAAAGGGAAATAATCCCGATATCCTAGTTATGACAGCTACACCGATACCTAGAACTCTAGCTCTAATACTTTATGGAGATTTAGATATATCTATAATAGATGAGCTTCCACCAGGTAGACAGCCGATAGATACAAAGGCGTTTGAAGCTAAACAAAGGGATTTTATATACACTAATTTTATCAGAGATGAAATAGACCAGGGCAGACAGGTATATGTAGTATGTCCGCTCGTTGAAGAAAGTGAAGCCATAGAGGCAAAGGCAGCCGAAGATTTAAAAGAGGAGCTAAAGGAAAAATATTTTTCTGATTTAAATGTAGAGGTATTGCATGGAAAGATGAAGCCTTCATTAAAAGATCAAATAATGAATGACTTCAAAGAAAATAAAATTCAGATACTAGTATCTACTACAGTAATTGAAGTAGGCGTAAATGTACCAAATGCGACCTTAATGATTATTGAAAATGCAGAGCGATTTGGATTGGCACAGTTACATCAATTGAGAGGTCGAGTAGGTAGAGGTTCTCATAAATCTCATTGTATATTGATTTATTCATCTAAAAGCAATATATGTAAAGAGCGTATGGAGATTATGGAGGAAACCAACGATGGATTCAAAATATCAGAAAAGGATCTAGAAATAAGAGGTCCAGGAGAATTTTTTGGAACTAGACAGCACGGTCTTCCAGAGCTAAAGGTTGCAAATATATTTAAACATATAAAAATATTAAAATTGGCTCAGGAGGAAGCAAAAAATATTTTGAAAAACGATAAAAATCTAAGCAAAAATGAAAATATCTTATTAAAAAAAGAAATAATTGAAAAATTTAGCGATATTAATAAAGAAATTTCATTAAACTAATACAATTTATGTTAGAATATATTTATTGAAGGGAGAAGGAAATTTGAGAGTTATATCAGGAAAAGCAAGAGGATTAAAATTAAACACTCCTAAAAATGAAGATGTAAGACCGACAACTGATAGAGTAAAGGAATCACTATTTAATATAATAAATTTTGATATTATGGACAGCAATGTTTTAGATTTATTTGCTGGAACTGGTTCTTTAGGTATAGAATGTTTATCAAGGGGCGCAAGTAAGTGTGTTTTTGTAGATAAGAGCAAGGAAAGTATGTCTATAGTCAAGTCTAATATAAAAAAGGCTAGAGTTGAAAATGAAAGTATTACTATGAATATAGATTTTAAAAGTGCTATTTTATCTTTATCAAATAAAGGTGAAAAATTTAATATTATATTCATGGATCCGCCTTATTACAAAAATATGTTTGAGGATGCATTATCAATGGTAGATCAAAATAATTTGCTTGAAGAAGATGGAGTAATAGTTGTTGAACACGATACTAAGGATAGCTTTCCAGAAAATATTGGCAGATTATATAAAAGTAGAGACAAAAAATATGGAAAAACAACATTAACATTTTACAAGATGGAGGAAGCATAATGAAGGAAAAGTTTACAAAGGCTATGTTTGCAGGGAGTTTTGATCCTATTACTAACGGGCATTTAGATATAATATGTAGAGCATCTAAAATATTCGATGAATTACAAATTGGTGTACTTTATAATCCTAACAAAAAGGGACTTTTTAATTTCGATGAAAGAATTGAGCTGATTAAATCATGTACATCACATTTGGATAATATAAAAATAGTTAGCTTCGATGGGTTATTAGTTGATTATTGTGATGCTAATGGTATAAGTACATTAGTCAGAGGAGTTAGAAGTGAAGCAGATGTAAACTATGAGCTTCAAATGGCACATATGAATAAGGAATTAAATCCAGAAATAGAGACAATATTTTTACCTACAAATACAAAATATTCGTTTATAAGTTCTTCTTTAATAAAAGAGGTTCTTACATTTGATGCAGATGTCAAAAATTTAGTACCGGAACAGGTTTTAATAGCCTTAAAAAACAAACATAAAGGGAGAGAATTATAGTGGAGATGGAACTTATTGATTTACTTAAACAATTGGAGATAATGGTGGAAGAGGCACCTTCAAAAACTTTTTCACATAAGATTGTTTTAGATAGGGATGAAATTTTAGATTTAATAAAAGAAATGAAATCTGTAATTCCAGAGGAAGTAAAGCAAGCTTCTTGGATAAATACAGAGAGAGTGAAGATTATAAGTGATGCAAAAAAAGAAGCAGAAGAAATAATTTTACAAGGTGAAAAGGAAGCTCAAAGATTGCTAAACGAAAATCAAAAAAACTTAGAGGCATTAGATAAAGAATATCAAAAAAAAATCGAATACATGATAGAAACTAATGAGGTAGTTCAAAAAGCCAACGAAAGAGCCGAAGAAATAAAAGAAAAGGCTCAAAAATACAAATACGAAATGATTGAAAGATCAAATCAGTACGCAGAAGATGTTTTAAGCTTTGTAGAACAAAAATTAGAAGAAACTTTAGAAGAAGTAAGAAATAATAAAAAAGAGCTTAATCCTAGAATATAATAAATGAGGTAAAAATATATTCTGTTTAAAAATGACAAATTAAAATTAATTAAAAATATAAAGCGCTTGATTTAGCAAGTGCTTTATATTTTAAGAGAATTATGTAATTAAAGTTTAAATTATAGATTTTGAGGAAAATTGAGTATGATATGTAAAAATTGTAATAGAGAAAATAATGATAATGCGAATTTCTGTAGCTTCTGTGGCGAAAAACTAGATAAAAGAGAAAGCTCTAAAATAGATTTAAAAAAATATGATGATAAGCTTCAGAGTGATGAAGAGGTAGTTTATTTTGACCCATATGACGATGAAGAAGTAGATTTTAAAGATTACGACTATGAAGAAGAGGTACAAAATTTAGAATCGGAACAATATGATGAAGAAATCGATGATGATATAGAAAGTAATAATATAGATTACAATAATAAAAACAAAAAGGTCATGATTTTTATATCATCGGCTTTGTTGATTTTATTGGCAGTATTTATAATTTCAAAGCTAGATATTTTTAAGGGAGACAGTGAGGTATCTCAGTCATCAGAACAACAAACAACTGCTGAACAAGACGCTAAAGACGAAGTAGAGTATGAAAGTTCAAAAGAAGAAGATTTATCAGAGGAAGAAACTGAAGTTTACAATCAAAATATAAAGGAAACAAAAGAAATACCTATAGTAAATTCAGAATGTAGTTCAATACTTCATGATTCTACTAATAAGGATTATGGTTCAACGAGAGTCTTAGATGGAGATTTTTCAACTGTATGGTCAGAGGGAGTCTCAGGATACGGCAAGGGAGAGTGGATTAGATTAGATTTTGATTCTATATATACTATCGAAAAAATAAAAATAGTAAATGGACTTGTAAATAAAAAAAATGGCTATTATAACAATAATAGACCAAAATCAATAGAGCTTAGATTTTCTAATGGAAGTACACAGACTATGTATCTAGAGGATGATAATACAGGATATCAAATTGTAAATATAGATCCAGTTGATTCTAATTATGTTGAATTTACAATAAATTCGGTATATTACGGAACTAAGTACAACGATACATGTATAGCTGATATAGAAATATTGGGATATTAGAATTTGTAATAGATATATAAGTAGGAGAAGTTTATGTACATATTAATATTTGAACCTCACAAAGGTTGTAGGAAGATTTTAATAGATAAAGAAAATTCAAAAGTAAATTTGGGAAGAAGATTGAGAGATGGATATAAAAATATTCAATTACAAGCAGATTTCCTACCGGATTATGTAGGTATAATAATTTATCACGAAGAAAAGTTCTATTTTAGAAGCTACGGCAAAATCAAGATATTTGTAGATAATAAACAGTTGAATGACACATCTACAGCAGTTCGATTAGCTCACGGAAGTATGATAAAAATTCAACACAGTGAAAATAAAAATGTCTATATCGGATGTGTAGACAGTAGCATCGATGTAGAAAATAATTGGAAAATATTCAACCAGGATGAGCATAAATTTTTAAATGCTCAAAAGGATAAAAAAGGATATGTAGTAAGGGATGCAGAAAATATAGTATTTCACGGTAGAAAAATAAATGCAGGCTATTTTATTCCAAAGGACGGAGATATTTTCTTAAATGACAACTACGCATTTTATAGTATGAAGAAAAATCTATTTTTCGTGCCATTAAAACAAAAAAAACAAGCTGAGCCTGTTAAAAAGGTCAAGGTAGACAATAGCAAAGTAAAGCAAAATAACATTAAAAAGACATACCAAAATACTAAGAAGACAAATAAAAATGTAGCTATTTTGATGGAGCATGTAACTAGATACGATAAGAAGAAAAAATGGTATAGATTAAAGGATGTAAATTTAAAAATAAATTCAGGAAGACTTGTAGCTATTATGGGTGTTTCTGGTGCTGGAAAAAGTACATTGTTCGATGCAATTTTAAAAAGACTAAAGCTAGATTCAGGTACTATAAAAATAGACGGCGATGAATTAGGACACGTGCCACAGTTTTCTGTCTTGAGAAAGGGAAATACAGTCCAAGAGATTATGGAATTTTACGCAAGTAAAAAATTAAAAAAAAGCACTAAGCAGGAGAGAATGCAAAAAATCGATGATTTACTGGATAAATTAAATTTGTCTTTATTTAAGCAGTCATTAGTCGGAAGATTAAGTGGAGGACAATCTAGAAGGTTGGATATTGCAGTACAGCTTTTAAACGAGCCTAAGGTTATATTAATGGATGAACCTGATTCAGGCTTGGATGTAAAAAGCTGTAGGGAATTATACGAGATTTTATCTAAATTAGTTTCAGATAAGGACAGCACTATTTTAGTAATAACTCACAATACTCATATGGCGTGTAAATACCCTTATATAGATGATCTTTTATTTATGGCATCACAAGGTAGAATATGCTTTTATGGAGAAAAGGACGAAGCACTTAATTACTTCAATATAAATGATTTAGATGATATATACAATGCAGTTGAAAACAACCAAGATCATTTTGTACAAAAATACAATAATTTAATAAATGGGGGAGTTTAGGATATGGGCGTTATAATAAAAAACTATGTAAAAAATTTAAAAAATGAAAAATCACATTATATATTTATAGGATTTCCTTTAATTATATCTTTATGCGTAGGGTTGACTTTAAGAGATAAGATGTTTGAGAATTACACAGATACTAGATCTAGACTATTTGCTATAGTTTGCATAGCTATATGGATTGGGCTATTTAATTCAGTACTTGAAATATGCAAGGAAAGATCGAGCATAAAGATGGATTTAGACAGTGGATTTAGGGCAAGTGAGCTATTTATATCTAGATTTTTAGTACACGCAGTTATATGTTTATTCCAAGCAATTATAATATTTGTAATATGCACAATTTTTGTTGATTTTCCTAAAGAAGGGGCTATAATGAGTCCTTCTGCTATAGAATATATGTTGTCTATATTTTTAATAACATTTAGTGCAGATATTATGGGACTTTTGATTTCTTCATTATGTCCAAGCAACGATATCGCCAATAGAAGCTTGCCATTTATCTTGATGGTACAATTTATATTTTCTGGGCAATTATTTGAGCTTGGAGATACATTAGATAAAGTATCTAAGTTTACTATAAGTAAGTGGGGAATGGATTTATTAGGATCAATAGGAAATATAACTGATTTAAACTCTTTGATGGTTTTAGAACAGGATGTATTAGATGCATTTGAGTATACATCAGGTCATGTAATTCAGTTATGGGGAATTTTAATATTATTTATAGTTATATTTTCTATTTTATCTATATTATTTATAAATAGAATAAAATTTGAGAAAAAATAATATTGTATTTATTACCTATTATAAAAAAGAGACCTATGAAATATGTTGAATAATTTTTCATAGGTCTTTCAATTTAAGATGATAATTCTCTTAGATATGTAAATAAATAAATTATAATAATTATTATCAATATAGGAGTGAAGTGATCTATATAAAAATCGTAGTAAGTATAATTAGCGCTTTTATCTATGAAAATATTAGATACTGAACATATTTTGTGAAATTGTAAAAATATATAAGTAAAAATACCTGCAAAAAGTCCGTGTAAAAACTTTGAGAATATGTACAAGCTCACCTTCATATCAGTTTTTCCGATGAAGCTAGAGCATTGAGCTAGTATAGACAACCCACTAAATGCTATTAAAAAACTGCAAAGCGGAATTAAAAGAGTATAGGATATATTGTTTATTTGGCTTAAATTATTACATCCTATAGTCATCTCAAATAGCCCACTTATAAATGCACCTATTATGTCAGGTGTGATTTTAAACGGCGTTAACAAAATACATAAAAAGTAAGATATAAAATCGATTATTTTAAAATGGTAGAGTATTTCAAAAAACACAGAAAACATAATTACAAAGCCACCTATTGTGAGAAGTGTATTTACTCCGTTTACGACTGCTTTTCCAAATGAAACAAAAAAATCCTCTGATTTTGAGCTACTGTATATGATATCGTTGATATCGCTTAAAATACTGTTGTTAGAGGCTGATTTTTTTTCTTTGCCGTAATTTCTAAAGATTATTCCGACTGATAGTGCAGCCAAATAGTGGCAAAGTAGCATTAAATATCCAATTTGGGGATTTTTAAGCATGCCAGTACCTACGCTTCCGATAATAAATAGTGGACCAGAAGTAGAGCAGAAGGATATTAATCGCTGTCCCTCGTATTTTGAGATTTTGTTTTCTAATCTGAGATCACTAGCAAATTTTGAGCCAACAGGATATCCAGATACCATGGATATAGCGAAAATAAGTCCAGATTTACCACTCACATTAAAAATTTTTTGCGTTAGAGGATTAATTACTATTCCGAGAATGTCCACAATTTTTAATGAAGTTATTAAATTAGCTCCTATAACAAATGGTAGAAGAGACGGCATTAGAATATTTATCCAAATGGAGATTCCCTCTTTTGCAGCTTTTATTGCTGTTTTAGGCGCGAGTATTATTCCTAAAATAATAAAGCAGACTATTAATTTAGGCGCAAAAAAAATTATTATTTTTTTTAATTTCATATTTTCACCTTGCTTTTAATATTATAATTTATTATATTTTTAATAGTAAAAAAATATGATTAAAATAAAATCCTAAATATAAAGATAAAATTAGATTTATATATAAAAATATTATTTGCTATATTATTTTAAAAAAACTATAATAATAATATAAGGATAGAGAGGATAAGAAAAATGTTTAATAATATTTCAAATAAAAAAGTTTACGAACAAGTAATAGAACAAATTCAAAATAACATAATGGAGGGTATTTTTAAAAAAGGAGATAAGCTTCCATCAGAAAGAGAGCTATCAGAAAAGATGGGCGTTAGCAGAACTTCTATAAGAGAAGCTCTTAGAGTACTTGAAACAATGGGAGTAATAGAAAGTAGACAAGGCGAAGGAAACTTCATATGTTCTAATGTAGAAAAGTCTTTATTGCAGCCTTTATCTATGATGTTTAAATTAAACAATGGTAGCTTCAGCGATATATATGAGCTTAGAAGTATTTTAGAGATAGAATGTGCTAGATTATCAGCTATAAGAGCAACTGATATGGATTGCAGAGAGCTTTTTAGTATTATAGAGCAAATGGAACAAGAAACTTTTGGCGAAAATAGATATGAAGTTTTGGTGGAGTTAGACAAAAAATTTCACAATACTCTATCCAATATGAGCAAAAATTACCTTATTGAGAGTTTATTCTCAACTATATCTAACCTGTTTGAAAAATTTATAGAAGATGCTAGATATAAAATAATTTTATTTGACTCAGAACAGGCAAATAAAAGTTTACTGATTCAGCATAAAAAGATTTGTGAATCTATTATCAAAAAAAATCAAGCTATGGCAGTAGAAGCCATGAGAGAACACATGGAATATGTAATGGAAAATGCTGTGAAGTAGTTAAAAGAACATAATTTGAAAGAGTTAAAAAATCCTTCTAATTTTTAAATGGTATAATTTTTTTTTATTTTCAAAAAATTTTTTATATTTAAAATGATGTTAATAAATAAACAATTATTGATTTGAAAACTAATTTATACTATTATTAAAACATAAGTGGTAATACCACAGACCACTACTGGAAAGACCAGTAATACAGGGAGGATAAATTTGATGAATGATTACATGTTATTTGGGATTGCAATGATTCCAGTTTTATGGCTTATAGTATCTTTAGGTGTATTAAAGATGCCAGCGCATAAAACTTGTTCTTTCACAGTAATATTAACTTTAGCTATTGCTATAATCTTTTGGAAGATGAAATTTTTAGATGGAATTACAGCTACCGTAGAAGGTATGGCAATAGCTCTTTGGCCGATACTCTTAGTTATAGTGGCAGCATTATTTACTTATAATTTGGCCGTTGAGACAAAAACAATGGATGTTATAAAGAAAATGTTGTCGAGTATAACAACAGACAAGAGAATCCAAGTTTTAATATTAGCGTGGGGCTTTGGTGGTTTCTTGGAAGCTGTTGCAGGATATGGTACAGCAGTTGCTATACCAGCTAGTATATTAGCTTCATTAGGATTTAATCCATTATTTGCAGCAGTTATATGTTTATTAGCAAATACAGTTCCAACTGCATTTGGTGCACTTGGAATTCCAGTTACAACACTTGCTACAGTAACAGGACTAGAAGTAGTTCATTTAAGCTATGTTACATCAATTCAATTAGCAGGATTTATAGTTTTAATACCTTTTTTACTAGTAATACTTACTGAAAAAAGTATTAAAGCTCTAAAGGGTGTAGTTGGTATAACTTTGGTATCAGGGATAACGTTTGCTATACCTCAAATATTTATAGCTAAATATTTAGGAGCAGATTTACCAGCATTAATAGCAAGTATTTGTTCTATGGCATGTACAATAGTAATGGCAAAAATTATGGACAAGAAAAAAGTTGAAACTAAAGAAGAAGATAAGGTTACTTTAAAAGAAGGTGTACTAGCATGGTTACCATATATACTTCTTTGTGTATTGATACTTATAGCAAGTCCTTTAGTACCAAGTATAAATCAATTATTAGCAAAAGCAAGTAGTAGTATACATATATATACAGGAGATCCAAATTCAACAACAGGATTTACATGGATAAATACTCCAGGTATGATGATAATAATAGCCACATTTATAGCAGGATTAATTCAAAAATTAAAAGTTGGATATATGTTAGATGTATTTAAAAGAACAGTTATACAACTTAAAACTTCATTTATAACTATAATGTCTATAGTTGCAATATCAAAAATAATGTCACATAGCGGTATGACTGGTTCTATTTCTTTTGGCTTATGTGCTATAACAGGAAGCTTCTACCCGTTGATATCTCCACTTTTAGGAGCAATAGGAACTTTTGTTACAGGTAGTGATACTTCAGCAAATATATTATTTGGAGCATTACAAACAGAAGCAGCTAAATCTCTATCAATAGATCCTTATTGGATAGCAGCTGCAAATACTGCTGGTGCGACAGCGGGGAAAATGATTTCTCCACAAAGTATAGCTATAGCAACATCTGCTACAGGACTTATAGGTAGTGAAGGTAAAATATTATCTACAACAGTTAAATATTGTCTAGGATATGTAGTTATATTAGGACTTATAGTATATTTTGGAGGAGGACTAATTGCTTTGATGTAATTAGTTTAAAAAGAATTTAATACAGTATATAAAAAATTATAAATTTTAATGGAATAAATTATAAATGAAATATGGAGGAGAGGAATATGGCAACAATACATGTACCTTATTCAAAAACAGGAATGGATTTAAATATAGAAGATAAAAATCTTCTAAAGGTGCTTACATCAAAGGCACATGATTTTAAACCAGATAAAAATGAGTCACAATTAGTTGAGGATTCTATGGACAACCCAATAGGGTCTAAAAAATTAGAAGAATTAGCAGTCGGCAAGAAAAACATAGTAATAATAACTAGTGACCACACTAGACCAGTGCCAAGTAAAGTTACAATGCCGATAATTCTTAGAAGAATAAGAAGTGTAAATAAGGATGCAAAAATAAAAATATTAATAGCTAATGGCTTTCACAGACCTACAACAAAAGAAGAATTAATATTTAAAATGGGTGAAGAAATAGTTGAAAATGAAGAAATAGTAATGCACATATCAACTGATGATTCACAAATGGTAAAAGCGGGTGTCCTACCTTCTGGAGGAGATTTCTACTTAAATAAAGTAGCTTTCGAAGCAGATTTATTAATAGCTGAAGGTTTTATAGAACCTCACTTCTTTGCAGGATTTTCTGGAGGAAGAAAAAGTATATTACCAGGTATAGCATCAGCAAAAACTATAATGTACAATCACTGCAGTGAATTTATAGATAGCAATAATGCTAGAACGGGAATACTTACTGATAACCCTATACATAGAGATATGGTTTATGCAGCAAAAACAGCTAAGCTTGCTTTTATAGTAAATGTTGTCATAGATCAAGACAAAAAAGTAATAGCATCTTTTGCAGGAGATGTAGAAGAAGCACATAAAGTTGGTTGTGATTTCGTAACTGAATTATCAAAAATAGATGCGACACCTGCTGACATAGCAGTAAGTACAAATGGAGGATATCCTCTAGATCAAAATATATACCAAGCAGTTAAAGGTATGACTGCTGCAGAAGCCACATGTAAAGAAGGCGGCGTAATAATAATGATAGCTGCTTGTAACGATGGACATGGTGGACAATCTTTCTACGATAATATAGCTGGTGCATCTTCACCTAGTGAAATATTAGAAAGAGTTAGAAGTGTAGCAAAAGGCGATACAGTTCCTGATCAATGGGAATTCCAAATATTAGCAAGAATATTAGAAAAATATACTGTAATAATGGTTACAGACGAGTGTGATCCACAAATGATAAAAAATATGCACATGAAACACGCTTATAATTTCGATGAAGCTTTAAAAATGGCATATGAAATAAAAGGCGATGACGCTAAGGTAGTAGTAATACCAGACGGAGTTTCTGTAATAGTTAAATAAATGGAGGGGTACAATATGGAAATAGTAGTATGTATTAAACAAGTTCCTGGAACATCAGAAGTAGAAGTAGATCCAGTTACAGGAGTATTAAAAAGAGATGGTGTAGATTCAAAAATGAATCCTTATGATTTATTTGCACTTGAAACTGCTTTAAAAATAAAAAAAGAAAATGGTGCAACACTTAAGACAATAACTATGGGACCACCACAAGCTAAAAAAGTTATAAGTGAAAGCTTCTCAATGGGTGTAGATGAAGGTGCTATAGTAAGTGATAGAAAATTCGGTGGTGCAGATGTACTTGCAACATCTTACACACTAGCACAAGGTATAAAGAAAATAGGAAATCCAGATTTAATAATATGTGGTAAACAAACAACAGATGGTGATACTGCACAAGTTGGACCAGAAATAGCAGAATTTTTAAATATACCACACGTTACAAACGTAACTAAAATAATAGAAGTAAAAGAAAATTCTATAGTAGTTGAAACAGATCTTCCAACAACTTTAGAAGTATGTGAAATAAGTTATCCTTGTTTAATAACTGTCGAAAAAGACATATTCCAACCAAGACTTCCATCTTTTAAATTAAAAATGGAAACTAAAGATAAAGAAATACCAATGATAACATTAAAAGATATGGATGATACAGATGAAAAACACTATGGACTTAATGGTTCAGCAACACAAGTAATAAGAATTTTCCCACCAGAACCAAATACTGATAAAGATATAGTTCATGGAAATTCTGATGAACTTACTGAAACATTATTTAATAAGATAGTAGATTTAAAAATACTTTAGGTTTTAGGGGGATAACGAAATGGCAAAGATAATAATCAACCAAGATAAAATAGATAATATAGAAGAAGTCTTACAAATATGTCCATTTGAAGCAATGGAAGAAGTAGATGGAAAAATAGAAATAAATGCAGCATGTAAAATGTGTAAAATGTGTGTTAAAAAAGGACCAGAAGGTGCATTTATATTTGAAGACGATGAAGTAGTTCAAATAAACAAGGATGAATGGAAGGGTATAACAGTTTATGTAGACCATAACGATGGAGAAATACATCCAGTTACTTATGAATTAATAGGAAAAGCTCGTGAGCTTGCTGCTAAAATAAATCATCCAGTTAACTGTGTATTCGTTGGAAACAACATAAAAGATAAATGTGGAGCTTTATTAGCTTATGGTGTAGATGAAGTATTCGTATACGATGATGAAGAATACGATAAATTTAGAATAGAACCTTATACAGCAGCTTTAGAAGATTATATAAACAATAATAAACCTTCTATAATGTTAGTTGGTGGTACTACATTAGGTAGATCATTAGCTCCAAGACTTGCAGCTCGTTTTAGAACTGGACTTACTGCAGACTGTACGATACTTGACATTCAAGAAAATACAGATTTAGACCAAATAAGACCTGCATTTGGTGGTAACATAATGGCTCATATAAATACTCCAAACAGTAGACCACAATTTGCAACAGTTAGATATAAAATATTCAACATACCAGAAAAAGTTGAAAATCCTACAGGAAAGGTTACTCTATGTTCTGTAGAAAGAGATAAATTAGCTTCTAACATAAAGGTATTAGAAAGTAAAATAAAAAATAAAGTAGTAGGAATAGAAGAAGCTGAAGTAATAGTTGTAGCATCTAGAGCCTTCAAAAAAGAAG
>NZ_JBJDXL010000392.1:11556-14138 GCF_051866655.1 Intestinibacter sp. | reverse complement strand
GGTATAAACCTAGTGATAAAGATGCTATATATTCAACAGATATGGAACTCGTAAAGAAAAGTAAAGACTCTGACTGGGTTATAGAAAGTATAGGTTTCTAATCGTAATGGTAACGAGGATAGGAGATTTTCATCAAAAAATAGAAAGCCTTATATCTTAATTGATACAGAGGCTTTCTATTTTTCTATTTATGCTTATAAAATTTCAGAAGTCAATTCATCTATAACTTCTTTAACAGTTTGAATTTTATCTATTTTGTAAGCATTGGCTCCGCAGAAAACAAGAGCGTTGTCTATATCCCCATTTACTGCATTTATAAGGGCTTGAGATATACAGTAAGGAGTAATAGAAGGCTTACATGCTGCCATGCAATTATAGCATCTATCTATTTTAGGCTTACTTGTTTTTAAACCTTCTAAGAATTTGTTGTGTATAGCACGGCCAGGTAGACCGACTGGACTTTTTACTATTTCAATATCTTCTTTTTTGCAGTTTACATAAGCGTTTTTAAAATTGATATCGGCATCGCATTCTTCTGTAGCTACAAATCTAGTTCCGACTTGAACACCGCTAGCGCCCATATCGATGTATTTTTTTACGTCAGAGCTAGTAGAAATTCCACCTGCTGCAATTACTGGGATATCTTTATTATATTTTTGTCCATATTCCTCTGCGATTTTCAATATCCCTAAAAATTCTCCATCGTAATCTATAGTATCTATATCCTTTAGCTCGTCCTCATGGAATCCTAAATGGCCACCGGCTTTAGGGCCTTCAACAACTATCATATCGGCAGTTTTACTGTATTTTTTATCCCACATTTTAAGTAGTAATTTACAGGCTTTTGTAGATGACACTATAGGTGCGATTTTTACATTAGAACCTTCTGTAAACTTAGGTAGCTTAACAGGAAGCCCTGCCCCTGAAATTATAAGATCAATTCCAGCTTCTATAGAAGCCTTAACATGCTCCTCGTAAAAATTCATAGCGACCATAAGATTTATCCCTAAAGGTTTATTGTCGCATAATTCTTTTGCTTTTTGTATATGTTTTTTTAAAGCTTTTAAATTTGTAGCAAGAGGATTTTTTCTGAATTCCTCTTCGTCATATCCCATATTTATACCAGAAATAACTCCCAATCCACCAGCATTGCTGACAGCTGATGCTAGGGAAGCTCTAGATATTCCTATTCCCATACCTCCTTGGATTACGGGAACCTTTATAAGTAAGTCTCCAATTTTTAATTGTTTCATAATATTTCCTCCGATGGGAAATAAAAGATGTACTAAGATTAACTAATTATACTATAGAAATTACTTTAAATAAAGAAAAATTTATTTTTTTAAAAAATGTTGTTGACTTTTTGTTTTAATTATAATATATTTTGGTAGTAATAAATTTTGATTATCAAATTATTTTATTCATAAATATTTTAAAAAACTAAAAATAAATTTAAAAAAAGGAGGAGCAGATGAACGATGTAGTTATAGCTGGTGTTGGAAAATATATACCATCTAAAGTCGTTACTAATGATATGCTAAGTCAAATTGTCTATACTAACGACGAGTGGATAACTTCAAGAACCGGCATAAAACAAAGACATATTACTACAGGAGAAAATACATCAGATATAGCTTCGAAGGCTGCTTTAAAAGCGTTAGCAAATGCGAATATAGATGCATTGGATATAGATTTAATAATTGTAGCAACATGTACACCAGATATGTTTACACCTGCTACAGCCTGTATAGTTCAAAAAAATATAGGAGCTAAAAATGCTTTTGCGTTTGATTTAAGTGCTGCATGCTCAGGATTTATTTATGGAATCAACGTTGCTAAATCAATGATGAAGCAAAACAACATAAAAAAATCACTTGTTATCGGAGCTGAAACATTATCAAAGGCATTGGATTGGAAGGATAGATCTACTTGTGTATTATTTGGAGATGGAGCAGGAGCAGCTGTTTTATCTTTAGATCAAAATGAAGGAATTATAGATGTAATTTGTAACTCAAAGGGATCAAAGTGGGAAAATCTTACTATTGGAGCTAAGGATATAGATAATCCTTATGTAGATGAAGTTACTATTTTTAATCCTTACTTGCAAATGAATGGTGGTGAAATATTTAAATTTGCCACAGTTACAATAGTCAAGCTTATAAAAGAAATTTTAAAACAAAACAATTTAACTTTAGATGATATCGACTATATAGTGCCACATCAAGCAAATGAGAGAATTATCCAATTTGCGGCAAAAAAATTAGATATCTCTATGGATAAATTTTATATAAATATAAATGAGTATGGAAATACCTCAGCTGCATCTATTCCTATTGCGATAAGCGAGATGGAAGAAAAAAGCTTACTTAAAAAAGGCGATAAAATAATTGCAGTTGGATTTGGAGCAGGGCTTACTTCAGGAGCTTGCTTGATTGAATGGACAAAATAATTAATCAAAGATTAATTTTAAATAAATAAAAATAAAAAGGGATAAAAGATTTACTAAGATTAAAAAATAATGAACAGAAAAAATGGAGGAAAAAATTATGTTTGAAAAAATACAAGAAATGATGGTAGAAAGC
>NZ_JBJDXL010000392.1:8318-11456 GCF_051866655.1 Intestinibacter sp. | reverse complement strand
AAAAATGGAGGAAAAAATTATGTTTGAAAAAATACAAGAAATGATGGTAGAAAGCTTATCTTTAGAAAAGGACGATATAACACTAGACAGTACTTTTAAATCTTTAGAAATAGATTCTTTAGATGTATTCGAATTAGTAACTGAATTAGAAGAAGAATTCGATATAGAAATAGAAGATGCTGAAAACTTAAAATCAGTTCAAGATTTAGTTACATACATAGAAGAAAAAGTTGCAGCAAAATAATAAAAGTACAAATTAAAGACGATTGTGACAAAATTAAAATTTTATAAATCTCAAGAATAAATCTAACTAAGAAATTAGTTAGATTTATTCAAATATGGAAAAACCGAGATAAATCAAAGAGAGGATTTAGAAGGAATTATGAAAGGCAATAAGATAACAGAATTATTAAATATAAAATACCCTATTATACAAGGAGGTATGGCATGGATTGCTGATGCTTCTCTTGCAGTAGGAGTCAGTGAAGCTGGAGGTCTAGGAATAATCACAGGAGTTGGACCTACAGAAGTTGTTAGAGAACAAGTAAGAAAGGCAAAATCTATGACTGACAAGCCATTTGGTGTAAATGTAATGCTTATGCAAGAAAATGCCGATGAAATAGCTCAGTTAGTATGTGAAGAAAATGTACCTGTAGTAACTACTGGAGCAGGTAGTCCTGCAAAATATATAGAAATGTGGAAAGAACACGGTATAAAGATAATACCAGTGGTAGCATCAGTGGCAATTGCAAAAAGAATGGAAAAGTTCGGAGCAGATGCAGTTATAGCTGAAGGCACGGAATCAGGTGGACATATAGGTCAAACTACTACAATGAGTTTAGTACCACAGGTTGTAGATGCAGTAGATATACCAGTTATAGCAGCTGGAGGAATCGGTGATGGTAGAGGAATAGCTGCAGCATTTATGCTAGGAGCTGTAGGTGTTCAAATGGGAACTCGTTTCTTAGTTTCAAATGAATGTACAGTTCACCCTAGATACAAAGAAAAAGTTTTAAAGGCTAAGGATATAGAAACAGAAGTTACAGGAAGATCAACTTCTCATCCAGTAAGGGTTTTAAGAAATAAGCTTACTAGAGAGTACTTAAAAATAGAAAAAAGTAAGCCAGATTCTGAAGAATTAGAAGAATTAACTAGAGGCGCTTTGAGAAAGGCAGTTGTAGATGGAGATACAGAAAATGGAAGTGTTATGGCAGGTCAAATAGCAGGGCTTGTTAAAAAGGAACAAAGCTGCAAGGAAATAATAGAAGAATTAGTAGCAGAATTTGATAAATGTATGAATAGATAATAAAAATTTAATTAAATAATTATATAATTATTTAATTATAAAGAGACTATGGGAATTATTAATTATTTAAGTGAATAAGTGGAGGACTTTTATGATAGAAAATATGGCATTTCTTTTCCCTGGACAAGGAGCTCAATACGTAGGCATGGGGAAAAGTTTATATGAAAATATAGATGAATGTAAAAAAATATTTGATATGGGCGATGAAATACTAGGCATGCCTATGAAGGACATGATTTTCGATGGCAACGAAGAGGATTTAAAAAGAACTAAATATTCTCAGCCTGCAATACTACTTACTTCAATTGCATGTGCTAAGGCATTAGAGCTTAGAGGAATTTCTGCTAAGTATGCTTTAGGTCTTTCATTAGGTGAGTATGGAGCTTTGATGGATGCCGGTGCTTTGAGCTTTGAAGATGGTATTAAATTAATCAAAAAAAGAGCTGAAATAATGGACAGTGCTATAAGCCCAGAGCAAGGAACTATGGCTGCTGTACTAAAATTAACTCCAGACAAGGTAGAAGAGCTTATAAAAAGAGCAAAGGAATTTGGATTAGTTGAAGGAGCTAACTACAATTGTCCAGGTCAAACAGTTATATCTGGTGAAGTAAGTGCCATAAAAGCAAGTGTTAAAATAGCAAAAGAGCTAGGAGGAAGAGTTTTACCTCTAAAGGTTAGTGGACCTTTCCACAGCTCAATGTACAAGGATGCTAGCTACGAATTTTATGAAGAATTAAAAAAGGCAGAAATAAATGATTTTGAAAAAATAGCTTATTCAAATGTAAAAGGAGCTCCATTTGAAAAAGGCGACGATGTAAAGGAACTACTTAGACAACAAATAATGTCTCCAGTTTTATTTGAAAAAAGTATAAGAGACTTACTAGATAGAGGAGTAGATACTTTTGTAGAAGTTGGACCAGGTAAGACATTAAGTGGATTTGTCAAGAAAATAGATAAAAATGCTAAGATATACAATGTTGAAGATATTGATTCACTAGAAAGTACAGTATCTAGCTTGAGTTTATAACACTCGTAGAGATAATTATCTCAGAGAAAATTTATAAACTGTATTTTTATGAAATGGAGGATTTTATGTTAAAGGATAAATGCGCTGTAATAACAGGTGCTTCAAGAGGAATAGGAAAGGCAATAGCTATAAAGTTTGCTAAAGAAGGCGCAAATATAGTTATAAATTATAGAAATAACGAAGAAGAAGCTCTAAAGGTCAAAGAAGAATTAGATGCTTTAGGCTCAAAAACATTAGTAGTAAAGGCAGATGTAAGCGAAATAAAAGAAGCTGAACATCTTATAAAAGAAGCAAAAAAAGAGTTTGGAAAAGTAGATATATTAGTAAACAACGCTGGTATAACAAAGGACAATCTTTTAATAAGAATGAAGGAAGAAGATTTTGACAGTGTAATAAAGGTAAACTTAAAAGGTGCATTTAACTGTTTAAAAGCAGTTACACCAATAATGCTAAAACAAAGATCAGGAAAGATAGTAAACATGTCATCTGTAGTAGGTGTAGTTGGAAATCCAGGACAAGTAAATTACTGTGCATCAAAGGCAGGACTTATAGGAATGACTAAATCTCTTGCAAGAGAAATCGGAAGCAGAGGTATAACAGTAAATGCTATAGCACCAGGATTTATAGATACAGATATGACAAGAGTTTTAAATGAAGATCAAAAGAAAAATATTTTATCACAAGTTCCACTAAACAGATTTGGAAGTGTAGAAGACATAGCTAATACAGCAGTATTTTTAGCTAGTGATAATTCAAATTACATAACAGGTCAAGTAATACATGTCGACGGCGGAATGGCTATGTA
>NZ_JBJDXL010000392.1:5214-8218 GCF_051866655.1 Intestinibacter sp. | reverse complement strand
ATGGAAAATAGAGTAGTTATAACAGGGATGGGAGCTGTAACACCAATAGGAAATACAGCAGATGAATTTTGGAATAATGCAAAACAAGGAAAATTAGGAATAGATACTATAAAATCAATAGATACAGAAGGTCTAGATGTAAAGGTTGCTGGTGAAGTAAAAGACCTAGACTTAACTAAATTCTTAGACAAAAAAGAATGTAGAAGATTAGATAAATTTACTCAATACGCTTTAATTGCAAGTATGGAAGCTGTAGAAAATGCAAACCTTGATTTAGATTCTATAGACAAAGAAAGATTTGCAGTTATAGTAGGTTCAGGTATCGGAGGATTCCATACTCATGAAAAGGAATTTGACACTCTACATAAAAAAGGAGTAAAGAGAATTTCTCCAATGTACATACCAATGACTATAATAAATGCAGCAGCTGCAAATATAGCGATTAAATTGGGTGCTAGAGGAATGTGTACATCAGCAGTAACTGCATGTGCAACAGCTACAAATAATATAGGAGACGCTTATAGACATATCAAACACGGTTATGCAGATATAGCAATAACTGGAGGATGCGAATCATCTATTACACCTATTGCAATAGCAGGTTTTGCAAATATGAGAGCATTATCTACTAGTGAGGATCCTACTAAGGCATCAACTCCATTTGACAAAGACAGAGGTGGATTTGTAATGGGTGAAGGTGCTGGAATGCTAGTAATCGAAAGCTTAGAGCATGCACAAAAGAGAGGCGCTAAAATACTTGCTGAAATAGTTGGATACGGTTCAACTTGCGATGCATACCATATAACTTCTCCATCACCAGAAGCAGTATCAGCTGCAAAGGCTATGGAAAATGCAGTAAAAGAAGCTGGTATAGAAATGAACGAGGTTTCTTATATAAACGCACATGGTACATCAACTTACTACAACGATTTATACGAAACTAGAGCTATAAAAAATGCCTTCAAGGAAGATGCAAAAAATATTCCAATATCTTCAACTAAATCTATGGTAGGACATTTATTAGGAGCAGCAGGTGCAGTAGAATCAATAGCATGTGTAAAAGCACTACAAGAAGGATTTATACCTCCAACTATAGGTTATACAGAAAGTGAAGAAGAACTAGATTTAGATTATGTACCAAACCAAGGAAGAAGTGCAGATTTAAAATACGCTCTTAATAACTCTCTAGGATTTGGCGGACATAATGCTTGTCTATTATTTAAGAAATGGGATTAATTGGAGGTAATCATGAATTTTGAAGAAGTAAAAGAGCTAATAACAATGTTGGATAATTCCAAATTAGCTTATTTTGAAATGGAAAACAAAGACGGATATATAAAAATAGACAAGAGCATGTCTAGAAATTATGTATCTAATAAAATAGATAATAGTGAAATAAACACTTTAAATAAAAATAGTGAAGCTGTAAATACAATAAGTGAACCAGTTGTAAATACATCAAAAGCTGAAGAAACAGTCGTAGCTGACAAGCCAAAAGAAGAAGGTGTTGAGTTTATCAAATCTCCAATAGTAGGGACTTTTTATTCTAAATCATCACCAGATGCTGAGCCTTTTGTAAAAGAAGGAGATGTAGTTCACAAGGGAGATATAGTTTGCATAGTTGAAGCTATGAAGCTTATGAATGAAATAACAGCTGAATTTGACTGTGAAATAGTGAGCGTAGTGTGCGAAGACGCAAAAATGGTTGAATACGGTCAAAAATTATTTAAAGTAAAAAGAATATAGAGAAGGAGAAAAATATGTTAGGAGTTAAAGAAATAAGAGATATTTTACCACATAGATATCCTTTTTTAATGATAGATAGAGTAGAAGAAGTAGTAGAAGGTAAAAGTGCTAAAGGATATAAAAATGTAACAATAAATGAACCATTTTTCAATGGACATTTTCCTGAATATCCAGTTATGCCAGGAGTTCTAATACTTGAAGCATTAGCTCAAATGGGAGCAATATGTATACTTTCAATGGACGAATTCAAAGGAAAAATAGGATTTTTAGTAGGGGCAAACAAGGTTAAATGGAAAAAACAAGTTATGCCTGGAGATAAATTAGACCTAGAAATAGAAATAACAAAATTAAAAGGATCTATCGGAGTAGGAACAGGAAAAGCTACTGTAGATGGAAAATTAGTTTGCCAAGGTGAAATAATGTTTGCAATTGGGTAGGTGATTGAAATGCTAAAAAAAATCTTAATAGCAAATAGAGGCGAAATCGCAGTCAGAATAATAAGAGCATGTAGAGAGCTTGGAATAAGCACAGTTGCAATTTATTCAGAGGCAGATAAATATGCACTTCATACACAAATGGCTGATGAGGCTGTTTGTGTGGGAGGTCCACAAAGTAAGGACAGCTACTTAAATATGACTAATATACTTAGTGCATGTGTTCTTACAGGGTGTGAAGGAATACACCCAGGTTTTGGATTTTTATCTGAAAATCCTAAGTTCGCTAAGATGTGCGAGGAATGTAATATAAAATACATAGGCCCTGACTACAAAGTTATAGAGCTTATGGGAGATAAGGCTAAGGCTAGAGAGGTCATGAAAAATGCAGGTGTACCTGTAGTTCCTGGATATGAAGGTGAAATAACTTCGGCTAGTCATGCATTGCAAATTGCAAAAGAAATAGGATTTCCTGTGATGGTAAAGGCTGCTGCCGGTGGCGGTGGAAAGGGAATCAGAATAGTCAGAGAAGAAGGCGAATTTGAACACAACTACAACGCTGCAAAATTAGAAGCTAAGGCTTGTTTTTCAGATGACAGAGTTTATATAGAAAAATTTATAGAAAAGCCTAGACATATAGAATTTCAAATTTTAGCAGATGAATTCGGAAATGTGATTCATTTAGGAGAGAGAGAATGCTCTCTTCAAAGAAACAATCAAAAAGTACTAGAAGAAGCACCATCTACTTTTTTAAATCCAGAAACTAGAGAAAAAATGGGTGAAATCGCAAAACGTGCAGCAAAGGCAGTCGACTACAAAAATGC
>NZ_JBJDXL010000392.1:0-5114 GCF_051866655.1 Intestinibacter sp. | reverse complement strand
AAAAAATGGGTGAAATCGCAAAACGTGCAGCAAAGGCAGTCGACTACAAAAATGCTGGAACTATAGAATTCCTTGTAGATAAAGAATGTAATTTCTACTTTATGGAAATGAATACTAGAATTCAAGTAGAACACCCTATAACTGAAATGATAACAGGGGTGGATATAGTAAAGGAACAAATAAAAATAGCATCAGGAATGAGACTTGACTTAATTCAAGACGACATATACATAAGTGGAAATGCTATAGAATGCAGAATAAATGCAGAAGATCCAGACAATAATTTTAGACCTTGTCCAGGATTAATAGAAGAATTATATATACCATCAGGACCAGGAGTTAGAGTAGACAGTGCAATTTACGCAGGCTATGAAATTCCTCCATACTATGATTCTATGATAGGAAAGATGATTACATATGGAGCTACTAGAGACGAAGCTATAATCAAGATGAAGAGAGCTCTAGGAGAATTTGCAATCGGAGGAGTTAAGACAAATATAGATTTTCAATACGATATATTAAACAACAAGGATTTTGTAAAGGGAAATTACGACACATCATTTATAGAAGAAAAGTTGGTGAGAGATAATGCTTAAGAATTTATTTAGAAAACAAGAGTATATAACAGTAAGTAGCAAGCCACTAGATGATAAAGAATTTACTCCAAATATACCAAATGGGAAATGGGTTAATTGCAAAAAATGTAAGAGTATAATTTACTTAGAAGATCTTCAAAACGACTATCATGTATGCCCAACTTGTAACTATCATTTTAATATTTCATCAGATGAAAGAGCAAAACAAATCTTTGATGAAGGTAGCTTCGTTCCAATGTTTGAGGAAATCGAAGCTACAAATCCACTAGATTTTCCTGGATACGAAGAAAAATTAAATAAAGTAAAAGAAAAATCAAATTTATCAGAAGGAGTACTATGTGGTACTGGAAAAATTGATTCAAAAAAAGTAGCAGCTGCTATAATGGATAGTAAATTTTTCATGGGAAGTATGGGCTGTGCAGTTGGAGAGAGAATAACAAGAACCGTAGAATATGCTACAGCAAACAAGCTTCCACTTATTATTTTTACAGCATCTGGTGGAGCTAGAATGCAAGAAGGCATTTTATCTCTTATGCAAATGGCAAAGGCTTCAGCAGCTATAGCTAAGCACGATGAAGCAGGTCTTTTATATGTAAGCATAATTACAAATCCTACTACAGGTGGAGTTACTGCGAGCTTTGCGATGCTTGGAGATGTGATAATCGCCGAACCAGGAGCTACTTTAGGGTTTGCAGGTAGAAGGGTAATAGAAAATACTATAAATCAAAAGCTACCAGAGGATTTCCAAAGTGCAGAATTTATGCTAGAAAAAGGATTTGTTGATGATATCGTAAGCAGAAAAGAATTAAAAGACTATTTATCAAAGCTATTGAGATTACATGGAATTGAAGAATAAAAATAGTCGTTATATAAATTATATGCTGTAGGTGGTGATAAATTATGAATAGCAAAGAAGTAAAAGCATGGGATATTGTTGAAATAGCAAGACATAAGGATAGACCAAACGCTAAGTTTTATATAGAAAATATTTTTGATGAGTTTATAGAGCTACATGGAGATAGAAATTTCAGAGATGATAGAGCTATAATAGGTGGTATTGCATCAATAGATGGCATAAATGTAACTGTGATCGGTGTAAATAAAGGGAAAAATGTAAAAGAAAACCTAGATGCTAATTTTGGAATGGTACATCCAGAGGGATACAGAAAAGCTTTGAGACTTATGAAGCAAGCCGAAAAATTTAATAGACCTATTATATGCTTTGTCGATACTCCAGGTGCGTTTTGTGGAATCGGAGCAGAAGAAAGAGGACAAGGACAGGCGATTGCACAAAATTTAATGGAAATGAGCAGATTAAAAACTCCTGTAATATCTATAATAACAGGAGAAGGAGGCAGCGGTGGTGCTCTAGGTCTTAGTGTTTCTGATAGAGTTTATATGTTAGATAATTCCATTTATTCAATTTTATCTCCAGAAGGCTTTGCATCTATTTTATGGAAGGATCCATCTAGAACTAAGGAGGCAGCAGAGGTAATGAAAATAACTGCTTTAGATTTGATGAATTTGGGTATAATAGATAATATAATAAGCGAGCCAAAGGAAGGTGCACATACAGATCCGTCTTTTGTAGCAAATAATATAAAGGACTTAATTAAAAAGGATTTAAAAGATTTAATTGATATATCTAAAGAGGATTTAGTAGAGACTAGATATCTTAAATTTAGAAGAATGGGAAATTTCTACCAATCTGTTAATAAATAATATCAATTGAAATTATTTTTAAAATTTATTATAATACATTTAAGATTTAAATAAATATGGAGAGAGAAAATAATATGGAAAACAGAGCGGAAAGATTAAATACACTTTTAGTGCAATTATTTAATGATATCTTGCATATAGAAGAAAAGGTTTTAAAAAGTTCTGAATTTAAGGATTTGTCCATAACGGAAATGCATACAATCGACGCAATCGGAACAAAAGGAAGCCGCACTATGGGAAAAATTGCCCATGACTTGAGAATAACAATGGGAACACTTACATCTGCAATTAATAGACTGATAAAAAAGGGATATGTTGAAAGATCAAGAACGGAAGCAGATAGACGTGTCGTATTAGTTAGTTTAACAGAAAAAGGACTACAAGCCTATAAGATTCACGATGATTTTCACAAAGAAATGGTAGAAACTACATTGAATTATTTCAATGATGACAAACAAGAAGTATTGTGTGAAATACTAGAAAAAGTAAATAAATTTTTTGAGAAAAAGTATGAAGGTCTCCAATAGGGGGGCTTTTTTTTTATGAAATTTAAGAAAATTAAAATAAAAAAGATATATTTTTAATGTATCATTTATATATAAGTATTTAGTATAATCTAGATTATATAAAAGTTTGCAAAAATAAGATTTTGGGGGATTTTTATATGAATAAAATAAATTTAAATTCTATCGATATTGATTTTTTCAAAAAAAATAAGCAAATAACTATTTATTTATTGATGATACTGCTATTAATATGCTTATTAATAAGTAAGTTAAATTATATTTACGGGTCTTCTTCTACACAGTATATAAAAGACGACCTACTTGTAAATGGAACGAGAATAGGTAGAGCAGAGGTTATATCAGATAAATTACTAGATAAAGGCTCATGTATTCCTGGCACTAAAATAAATCCTAAAGATATCGTAATTCATCAGACTGGGTGTATAGATGTAGATGCTGATAAAATGTATGAATCTCTAAAAAACGCAAATGAAGATCCATATGCAGGTACAGCTTATTCTAAATACAGAAACGCATCGTGGACAATAACTGTAGGCTATGACAAGATTATCGAGAATATTCCTTTAAATTGGGAGGCTTATGCACAGGGAACACATGAAGGAAATCAGACAGGTATTTCTATAGAAATATGTATGTACACAGATGGAGCTAAACAGAGACAAGCCTATTTAAATACTATAGAATTATTTAAAATTTTGAGCAAATATCAAGGAGGATTACAGCTTAAAAAGCACGAGGATTATACAGGTAAAGAATGTCCTCAATGGCTACTTGAAGGAAAATACGGTTTAGATTGGGATTGGTTTGAGCAGAAATGCTTGGAATAAGAAAGGTATAATTAAAAAAATAACTAATAATTCAAAAAAAACATCAATAATTCCAAAAAGCTAGATTAATACCCTTAGGGTAATAGGAAAAAGAGAATCGACTGTGTAATAATAATCTAAAGAAGCATAGATTATCAGAATGGAGGGATTATTGTGATTGATATAGTAAATTCTTATGAAGAAAATGCAAGGGAACTCTATAAAAGCTGTGATGTTTATTACAATAAAAATATATTTATAGCTAAATCCATTCCTTCAAATGAAAATTTAACCAAGTCAAGATTACATAGTCATGAGGAATACGAATTTTTTATTCCACATAGTCCAATTCCTTTTTTAGTAAATGAGGAAAGTATTTTTTTTGGAGAGATAGGGTATATATATTCATTTAAAAGTAATACAAATCACGGAATAAAATACGGTCTTTCTAATGTAGAATATACAGATATTCTCGTCAAAAAAGATTATCTAGAGGGTATAATGGAGGAATTAAATTGTTCAGATGATGTATTTAATTACCCTATATATTTATCGAGGGAATTGAAGTTTTATTTACATATTTTTATAGAAGAATTTCTAAAAAATGATCAAAAAGATTTAGTTAAGCTAGATATGATATCAAATCTTTTCTGTAGAGAATTGATTAGAGGAAACTTAAATAAAGATATAGATATTTTTAAACAAAAACAAAGCTATCAGAGGGGGATTTATTTAGCTGCAGATTTTATAAATCACAATTACAATAGGGAAATAAAGATAGAAGAAATGGCTAAATTAGCAGGATTATCAAAAAACTATTTTGGAGCTGCATTTAAAAAGGCATTAGGTGAAACCCCACATTCTTATTTGATTAAAATAAGAATATCAAAGGCAAAGGTTCTTTTAGAAACTACAAATTATTCTCTAAGCGACATATCAAAGAAGGTTGGATTTAAGAAGCCTAGTTCATTTACATCACAATTTAAAGCATCTACAGGTATGATACCTTCAAAGTATAGAGAAAAAAGCATAAGAAATTATTAAAATTTTAAGAGGCTCTTGTAAAATACAAGTAGCCTCTTAAAATTTAAAATGAAGAATTTTTGATATTTTTATTTGTTTCTTGTAATCTAGATATATTTTGTTCTGAACGTAAAATGCTATTTAAAATATCCACTATTTCTGGATCTACTGAAAATCCTGATTTATATTTTTTTAAATATAATTGACCGATTTGCTTTAATTCATCGTTTATTTTTTTGTTTTCTTGGGCTATTTTAGCTGTGTTTTTTCCAATTTCAGCTACATCAGTAGCTTTATCTGTAGCAGTTTTTGCTAGATTGTTTAATTTATCCATAAAAGCCATAGTGTAATATCCCTTCTTTCGTATTCATATAGTAATTTTATTATATAGTATATAGAATATGAAAACAAATAATAACATATGTTTTGTATAGATTAAT
>NZ_JBJDXL010000391.1:0-3103 GCF_051866655.1 Intestinibacter sp. | reverse complement strand
CTTGGAGTGAATTTGCCCCATACTTCTATGTATTTTGGAGACATTAGCTTGATTAAGTCTTTCATGATTATATTTATGCAGTCCTCGTGGAAGTCTCCGTGATTTCTGAAGCTGAATAGGTATAATTTTAATGATTTACTTTCAACCATCTTTTCACCTGGTATGTAACTAATATATATAGTTGCGAAGTCTGGTTGTCCAGTTATTGGACATAGACTTGTGAATTCAGGGCAGTTGAATTTTACAAAATAGTCGTTGTTTGGGTGTTTGTTGTCAAAGGTTTCTAGTACATCTGGGTTGTATCCAAATTCGTATTTAGTTCCTTGGTTTCCAAGTAAGCTTAAGCCTTCTAGTTCTTTACTTTTTCTTCCTGTTTCTAACATATTTAAACTCCTTTCTCGTTTTTATGTTTTTGTTCTAGGTAAGTATCTAGACCGTGTTTTCTAAGCTTGCAAGAAGGACATTCTCCGCATCCATCACCTATGATTCCATTGTAGCAAGTTAGAGTTTTTTCTCTTACATAATTAAGCTTTCCGTATTTATCTGCTAACTCCCAAGTTTGAGCCTTGTCTAACCACATCAAAGGTGTGTGAATTACGAAGTCGTAATCCATAGCTAAGTTAGCAGTTACATTTAGTGATTTTATAAATACATCTCTACAGTCAGGGTATCCACTGAAATCTGTTTCGCATACACCTGTAACTATATGTCTAGCGTTTTTAGTTTTTGCAAGGATTGCGGCAAATGTTAAAAATACCATGTTGCGGCCTTCAACAAATGTAGATGGAAGTTCGCCGTCTTTACCAGCTTCGACTTTTATATCGTTGCGAGTTAGAGCATTTGGTGCTAATTGATTAAGTAAGTCCATGTCTAATATATAGTGTTCAACACCAAGATCCTTTGCGATGTTTTTGGCACATTCTATTTCTAATTTATGTCTTTGATTGTAGTTAAAAGTTACGGCGATAACTTTGTCAAACCTCTCTAAAGCCCAAAATAAGCAAGTAGTAGAGTCTTGACCGCCGCTGAAAACAACTACTGCATTGTTATTATTGTTATTGTTCATAATTTTTCTCCTTTTTAAACACCCTTCATATTAGGGTCCCATATTATTTTATGTAGTTGAACTTGAAGTCTGACCTTGTTTAATTTTTTCTCTTTCATAAATTCAACTATGTCTTCTAGTTCAATAGCTCCGAAAACGGGGCTAAAATATACTAAGCATTTGTTTGTTAAATCAAACTTATTTATTATTTTATAAGCTTCTTGAAGATCATCCTTACTGCCTAATACAAACTTATAAACATCTGTTTTTCCGACGTACTCGAAGTTCTCTAATACCATTAAATCAGTCATATTACTAGATGGAAGCTTGTAGTCTAATATAAATATTAGATTTGGATATTTTTCTTTAAAAGGTGAAATATCAATTGCCCCATTAGTTTCTATATGTACTGTAAGGCTTTTATCGTCATTTAGTAGTGATAAGATTTCGTCTATATTCTCTTGAAACAGAGGTTCACCACCTGTTAATGTTACGTTTGACACACCTGTTTCTTTGATATAGCTATAGATTTCTTCAGCTGATAAAACCTCTGTTATCTCGCTTTTATCAAATGAATAAGTAGTATCACACCAAGCACATCTCAAGTTGCAACCTTGAAATCTTATAAATGTAGCGAGCTCGCCAGCGCTAGGACCTTCACCGTCTATTGATACGAATTTTTCTATAATATTAAACATATTAGTCCTCCGCATATGTACAGCTATTTGTAGGTGTTTCAAATAATTCTACTTCACAAACATCTAGCCCCATAGTTTTTAATTTGTGGAATATATCCCTGCTCATTTCTTCAGCAGTAGGTCTATATGGAACTAGTAAAACATCAAAGGAATTAGGTAATTCTTTTAACTTTTCTGCTAGCAAAAGACCTTCTTCATTGTTTTCTATAACAAGCTTGTGGTCGAATAGGTCTTCAATTTCCTTTAATTTTTCTTTTATATTTCCAAAATCGTCTACCATTCCTCTAAGCTGACCTTCTTGATGAAGTGTTTCACTTTTGATTGAAACTATTAATTTATATCTATGACCATGTAAATTTGAACATTTTCCGTTGTACCCACTCAAGTAGTGAGCCATATCGAATTCAATTTGACTTTTAATCTTAAACATCGCTTACCTCCCAAATAAAATATTTTGTATATGAATTATTATTGTTTAATCTTCTAAATAAAAAAGGTTTATTTCTTTGCACAATAAAACTAGTGCAAAAAAATAAACCTTTTTGTTTGCTAGCCTAGTTTTATTTATAGACAGGATGGTCTTAATGAACTGTCTCTTAAGTTTTTGTACTATAATACATTAACATAAATATTCAAAGTTGTAAAATATTAATTAAAAAAGTAAGTTTGTGAAGTATAATATAAAGTAAGTTATTAAAATTTTATATTAACTAAGATAAAAGGGAGGCGTTTTAAATGAGATATGCGCATACTACTATAATGGTAAGTGATATAGAAGAATCTATAGAATTTTACCAAGCAGTTGCAGGACTTGAACTCAAATGCAAATTTATGACAGATCAAGAAGATAAGCTATTGGCGTTTTTAGCTGATAAAGATGGAGGTACAGAAATAGAGCTTATACAAGATTTTAGACAAAAGCCACAACATGGTTCTGGAATATCACTAGGTTTTGCAGTTAAAAATATAGAAGCTTATTTAGAAAAAATAAGATCAATGGGATATGAAGCTACTGATATAATTTCTCCAAATATTAGAACTCAATTTTTCTTTGTAAATGATCCAGATGGTATAAAAATACAATTAATAGAACAAATATAGAAGGATTAGGAGAAATTTATGACTAGAAAGATAGAAGTACAAAGACCATATAGACATTTCAAAGGAAAATTATATTATGTTCACAGTATCGTGACACATACGGAAACCGACGAAAAATTAGTTTCTTATCAAGCTTTATACCCACCTTATGGTATGTTTGTAAGACCGCTAGAAATGTTTATGGAAGAGGTTGAACCAGGAAGAGAAGATAATATAACAAATCAAAAATATAGATTTGAGTTATATGATGGAAAATAAT
>NZ_JBJDXL010000390.1:0-3106 GCF_051866655.1 Intestinibacter sp. | reverse complement strand
GGTCTATGTACTTTTTATATGTGATATTAATTTTATTATCATTAATTGTGCATTGTAGCCGCTCTTGAAAATTTATACGGTTTAAATCTACATCGCTACTTGCAATTGGAATAACGTATTTTTTCATATATCCTCCTAATTTATCTATCATCAAGATAATGAAGATTATATCTAACAAAATCTTCTTTTGTTATTTCATATTCTATTTTCATAAATTAACTCTCACCTTTTTATTTATTAATTTTAGCAATATCTTTTAAATAATTGAATTTTGTATAAACTGATTTAATCTGGTGTTGCTATTTTGAAGTTGAAGTAATGGTCTTCAATTTTATTAAAATCTTCAAGGTCAACCTCTTTATTCATTCCGCCTAGAAAATTAAAGTTTATTTTTTCATAATTTTTTCAAATCTAAAAAAGTCTTCTCCTCCTGGTAAATCCTCACCTTCTGGGATGTGTGGATCTGGATGATTTTTGTTGAAATATTCTACAATTTTAAAACCACATTTGTTTACATAAAAATGTATATTACGTTTTTCAAAATATGGTGTATGAGTTTCCCAAATTTTAGTTTCAGGATACTTTTCTTCAATAGCCTTCCAAGCTTTATATCCTATACCATGACTATGTTCACCTTTAGATATAAATAAAAGATGTAAAGAGTTATATTGTGTTATTTCATCTATAACAACTACTGCACCTCCTACCTTTTTACCATTTGATAATATATGATAAATAACTGCTCCTGGAGTATTAAAAGATGCATCTATATCTTCATCAGAAGGAATTGGTCCATTTGATACAGAACCGAATGTTTCAATTACTGCTACAGCAAACGATTCTTGTAAATCTCTTTTAAATTTAGATAATTCATCTTTTTTAGCAACTTCTAATGTAACTATATTTTCTGTGTTAATTTGTGTCATAAATTTTATCTCCTTGTATACTCATATTTCTTGTACTATTTTTCACAATAGCAATAAATTGCGTCCTACTTATAAATTTTAATTTTCAAATGTAACAACTTATACTTTAATTATAGATATGGTACTTAGATAATAACAAGTTACATTATGATTACAGGTATAACTCTAATTTGTTACAAATTTGTCTCATTACATAAGACTTAATTTTTAACAAAAATTCGCCACTTTTTTCAAAAAATTAAAAAAGCCTTTGAGTATTTTTTCTCAAAAGCTCTTTTGTCTAGCTACTTTACTTCCTCTCTCAATTCTTTTTCCTTTTCCATAAGCAAGCTATCGTATTTTTCAATTTTTCCATTTAAATATCCAAGCATCTGCTGCAATTCGTCAATTTTTTGAATTAACTCTTCTCTCTGTTCCAAAAGTAATTGCTTGCGAACTTCAGCAGTATGTTCTCCTTCTTGTAATAGAGATACATATTCTATAAGGATTTCTATAGGCATCCCTGAATTTCTCATGCATTTTATAAATTTTATCCATTTGCAGTTTAATTCTGTATAATCCCTATTTCCACTTTTGTCACGATTTACTTTAGGAATAAGTCCTATGCGTTCGTAATATCTAAGAGTATCTGCTGAAATATCCAGTTTTTTACTTACCTCTGCTATTTTCATGAAATATCCTCCTGATTTATATACTTATCCAATTATAAATTCCTTTATCATAACTAAATCTATATTTCTTGACCCATTTTATATGCTTCATCCATAGCAGGAGTTCCTTTTATCTCGCCTACCTTCCATGCACCAATTCCATATATTACACCTTTTTCCTTTGGTCCATCTAAGCAAGCAGTAAATCCTCTAAATTCATTTATTGTTCTTTCCATAGCAGGCTTACTATCTATTGCTGCGGCTACTATAAAATAGAAATCTTTGTCCTTTATTTCTTGATAGCGTGCACAAGTTCTATCTATTAAAGTTTTCATTTGACCACACATTGTGTAAAAATAAACTGGTGTAGCCATAACTATAACATCAGCAGCTATCATTTTTTCTAAAATTTCTGGCATGTCGTCTTTTTGTGGACATGATTTTCCCATTGAGCAACTACCACATCCAGTACAGTAATTTATGTTTTTGTCTTTTAAAAATATTTTTTCTACATCATGACCTGATGCTTTTGCTCCTTCTAAAAATCTATCACATAATAAATCTGAATTACCATTTCTTCTTGGACTTGAAGATAATATTAAAACTTTCTTTTTCATTTTGTAATTCCCCCTTATTTTTCAAATGTAGCAGCTACATCCTTTAGATATTTAGTTATTTCAATGTGTTGCGGACAGCTTTTTTCGCATTTTTTACACTCTATACAATCTGATGCCTTACCGTGATTTTTTATATAGTTGTTGTAGTATACGCCTTGTGTAGAAAATCCTCTATTTAAGGCTTGTTTTTCTGCATTATATAGTGCAAAGTAATTTGGTATAGCGATGTGTTTTGGACATCCATCTACACAATATTGGCATGCAGTACAAGGTACCTCTATTGACTTGTTTATTATATCTACAGCTTTATTTACTACATCTAGTTCCTCTTGAGTAAGTGGTTTAAAATCTGACATATATCCAGTGTTATCTAGCAACTGATTTATATCTGACATACCACTTAAAACCATCATTACATTTTCATTGCTCGCTGCAAAACGAATTGCCCATGAAGGTATAGACATATCAGGATTATTTTCCTTAAATAATTTTTCTGCTTCTTCTGGTACGTTTGCAAGTGTGCCGCCTTTTACTGGTTCCATAACTACGACTGGCTTGTTGTGTTTTTTAGCTACTTCATAGCATTTATGCGATTGAATACTTTCATTTTCCCAGTCTAAATAGTTTAGCTGCAATTGAACAAATTCAACTTCTGGATGAGCTGTAAGTATTTTATCTAATAAATCTGCTGTATCGTGGAATGAAAAGCCTATATGTTTGACCTTTCCTTCTTCTTTTTTCTTTTGTATAAATGAAAATGCATCGAATTTTTCAGCGATTTCGTAATGCTCTACACCTAAATTATGTAATAGATAATAATCGAAATAATCTACACCACATTTTTCTAGTTGCTCGTCAAATATTCTTGCTAAATCCTCTTGTTTCTTTAAAAATTTAACTGGCATCTTAGTCG
>NZ_JBJDXL010000389.1:0-3106 GCF_051866655.1 Intestinibacter sp. | reverse complement strand
TTATATCACCGACAACCTGTCGATAATATAATATCATTATTTTTTTTACTTGTCTACTATTAAAGAGGAATAAATTACAAACCTATAAATATAATCTATAAATTTAGTTGTTATTAACAATTTGTTTTATAGATTATATTAGTATAAAATATAATCATAAAATAAATAGTAAATAATAAATGTTATATAAATACAAAATCCCATACAAAATGTAAATATTTTTAAATAAAAATGCTGATATTTAAAAATATTCCCCAATAAGCTTAGTACAAATCTACCCCAAGATTTGTACTTTTTTTTACTTTTTTAGCTTATATATTTTTCAATTATAACCGCTCTTATACTTTCGTACTTGATGTATTCTGGAAGAGATTGTTTTATTTCACGTATTTTTTCTTCGCCGTGTTTTTTTATACCTTCTTCAATCAGTTCCTTTTCATCCTCACAATAATATATAGTCGGATCAAATTTGAAATGAAGCTCATTTTTCTCTTTTATATAATCGTATACATATCCTAAAATAGTAGAAACTGATACCTCTAAGTCGTTGCTTACCTTTCTCATATCAATACCTTGATTTAATAAATCTAAAGCTATTTCTTTAGGCTTTCTGCTCTCTCCATCTAGTATTAGCTTCTTTCTCTTTTTATCCTTCCAATCTACTTTTATGTCGTTTTGTTCGACGTATTTTTTTACTGTATCTATTATTTCTTGTCCGTATTTTTCGATTTTTTTAGGACCCATACCTGCAATATCGCTTAATTTATCTAATTCAAGTGGATATCTACCGCTGATCTCTTTTAAGGTATTCTTAGGCATTATCATATGGTATGGTAGATTTTCATTTCTTGCAAATTTAGCTCTGAGCTTTTTAAGTAGCTCGTACAAATCCTTATCTGTATCCACCTTAAAGAATTCTTCCTTTTCTTTAGAGCCTTTAGCATTGTTTTTATTTATTGATTCTTTGTCTATATTTTTATCTAATATGTACTTTTCAATTGCATTTATAAATTGTTTGCCGTATTTTTGATATTTAATTTCGCCCACTCCAGAAATATTTAGCATTTCATCTTCTGTCGTCGGATAACTATTTGCCATTGAAATTAAAGTAGCATCTCCAAATACCATATATGGAGCTATTTTTTCATTTGATGCTATAAATCTTCTCAAATCAGACAGTATTTCAAATAATTCATTTTTCTCTCTAGATTCTTTAGCAACCTTGACCTCTTTAAATTCAACCTTTATCTCACCTTTTAGTACTCTCATAGATTGCTTATTTAAATATACAGTTGGAAAGCTTCCTCTAGCACCTGGATTTTCTTTTATATCTAAAAATCCATGAGATATCAAAGTATTTATAAAGTTTTTTAATTCCTCATTAGAATAATCCTTCATTATTCCATAAGTACTTAATTTATCAAATCCAGCCTCCAAGACTTTTTTATTTTTAGAGCCTCTAAGCACATCTACTATCATTATTATTCCAAAATTTCTTTTCATTCTAAAAACACACGAAATAACCTTCTGTGCATCTAGAGTCTTATCAATTATTACTCCTTCGCTCAGACAATTACTGCAGTTATCGCAGTCTTGTCCTATTGTCTCACCGAAATATTCTAATATACTTTTTCTATAACAAGAATTGCTATAGACTAAGTCCACCATCTGCTGTAGTTTATTATACTGAATCGATTTTCTAGATAAATTTTCTGTACTTACATCTATTAAATACTTCTGTGTATGTACATCCCCCGGTGAAAAAAGCAATATACACTCGCTCTTTTGTCCATCTCTACCTGCTCTACCTATCTCTTGATAATAGTTTTCTATACTCTGTGGCATATTATAGTGAATGACCCATCTTATGTCTGGTTTATCTATACCCATACCAAAGGCATTAGTTGCGACCATTATATTTACTTCATCATTTATAAATTTATCTTGATTTGTCTTTCTATCGTTGTTAGGCATACCGGCATGGTATTTAAGCACACTTATATCTCGTTTCAAAAGACCTTCATAAATTTTCTCTACTTCTTTTCTAGTCGCAGCATAGATTATTCCATTTTCTGATTTATGATTTTCTATGTATTCTAGTAAATATTTATTTTTGGTAGAAGATTTAACTATATTTATATATAAATTTTCTCTATCAAACCCTGTTATATAGACCTTAGGATTTACAAGACCTAACATCCTTAGAATATCATGTCTCACCTCTTCTGATGCAGTCGCTGTAAATGCAGTAACTATAGGTCTATTTTCTAAATTATTTATAAAATAAGGTATTTTCTTATACGATACCCTAAAATCATGACCCCATTGAGATATACAATGAGCTTCATCTATTGCAATTTGAGAGATATTTTTATTTTTTATAATATTTAAAAAATCTACATTCTCCAATCTCTCTGGAGCAATATATAATATTTTATATTTATCATTTAATATATTTTTTAAAACCTCATTATAATCATTTACAGATAACGAACTATTTATACAACTAGCTTCAATACCCATAGTATTTAAAGTGTCCACTTGATCCTTCATAAGCGATATCAACGGTGATATCACTATAGTAATACCCTCCATACATAATGCAGGAATCTGATAGCAAAGCGACTTCCCGCCACCAGTTGGCATTATAGCTAGAACATCCTCTCCACTTAAAATACTATTAATTATTTTCTCTTGACCCTTTCTGAAAGTCTTATACCCATAATACTTTTGTAGTATATCTAATATCTTATCCATATAATTCTCCTCGCTTGAATATATTTTTCCGCTCATTATTATGCTATTTAGTTTATATCCAAATATTATACATAATATACATTTAACTAAGAATTATTATACTACAATTATTTATTTCTCATTTAAATTTTTATTTTGGAGAATATTTCCCTCTATTATCCTCCACATAGTTTAATAAAATTACTATTATATCTCTCAAAGCCCTCCATTCATCTGGAATACTGCACCAACATATATACTTACTTCCCTCATTTTCGGTATATATATTGGATATATATGTGCAATCACTATCGCTTTTATATTTTTTTGCGCTTTGTTTTAATGGAAATTGCTCAAGTAATTTAATCAA
>NZ_JBJDXL010000388.1:0-14168 GCF_051866655.1 Intestinibacter sp. | reverse complement strand
TGAAGCTGAAGCATAAGAAAAGGTTATAAATAAAGGGGGATTTTTTAGATGAGTAAGTTAAGAGAAGCATTCGAAAAAGGTGAATTTGCAATAACTGCTGAAATGGCACCTCCAAAAGGAACTGATTTATCACATTTAGCAGAATGTGCTAAAAAAGTTATTGGTAGAGTACATGCAGCAAACGTTACTGATAACCAATCTGCAGTAATGAGAACTTCATCTCTTGCTACATGTAAAATGTTAAAAGATTTAGGATTAGAACCAGTTATACAAATGACAGGTAGAGATAGAAATAGAATAGCTATAGAAAGTGAAATGCTTTCTGCAGGATTCTTTGGAATAGATAACTTATTAGCTTTAACAGGTGACCATGTATGTGTAGGTGACCATAAAAATGCTAAACCAGTATTCGACTTAGATTCAGTTAGTATATTAGCTACTGCAACTATGATGAATAATGGTACTGATAGTGCTGGATTAGAATTAAAAGGTAAAACAGACTTCTTCCTAGGAGCTTGTGTTACTCCAGAATACGAACCAATAGAAGTACAATTATTAAAAATGGAAAAGAAAATAGCAGCAGGTGCTAGATTCTTCCAAACTCAAGCTGTTTATGATATAGAACATATGAGAAAATTCAGAGAATTAACTAAAGATATGGACTGTAAAGTAATGGCTGGTATAGTTCCACTTAAATCACCAGGAATGGCAAGATTCATGACTGCTAATGTTCCAGGAATATTCGTTCCAGATGATCAAATCGAAAGATTAAAAGCAGCTGGTAAAGAAAATTATGTAGCTGAAGGTATAAAAATGGCTGGTGAATTCATAAGACAATTAAAAGAAGAAGACTTATGTGATGGTGTTCATATAATGGCTATAGGTGCAGAAGAAAATGTACCACTAATATTAGACGCTGCAGGTTTATAAAATCTAAAATAAATTGAAAAATTTAACATAAAAACAAGATAATTAATTCTATATTGGGTATAATATATATATAGATATTATATCTAATATAGATTAATATAAAAAAGTTTATTCTATAAACAAATCATACAAGGTAAATGGGGGAAATAACAAATGAAAGTAGCAGTAATAGGAGGAGGACCAGGAGGATACGTGGCAGCTTTAAAAGCAGCTATGCTTGGTGCTGAAGTAACTGTAATAGAAAAAAATAGATTAGGTGGTACTTGCTTAAACGTAGGTTGTATACCAACAAAAGCTTTATTAGCATCTGCTGATGCTATCAGAGCCGTAAAAGAAGCTAAAGACTTCGGTATAGAAGTTGAAGGTGAAGTTAAACCTAATTTTGAAGCTATAATGGCTAGAAGACATAAAATAACTGATGAATTAGTAGCAGGAATACAATTCCTATTTGATAAAAGAGGAGTTAAAAAAATAGACGGTTTTGGTAAATTAGTAGATAAAAATACTATAGAAGTTACTAAAGCTGACGGAACTACTGAAACAGTTGTAGCTGATAAAATAATATTAGCTAATGGATCTATCCCAACAGTATTCCCAGGAATGCCTTACAATGGTAAAAATGTTATAACTTCTGATGAAATATTAAACTTAACTAAACAACCTGAATCATTAATAGTTGTTGGTGGTGGAGTTATAGGTAGTGAAATAGGACAATTCTTTGCAACTATAGGAACTAAAGTAACTATAATAGAAATGATACCTCAAATATTAGGTAGAATGGACTCTGAAGCAGCTAAAAACTTAGCTAGACAATTCAAAAAAGACAAAATAAAAGTTATGACTAGCGTTGCTGCTGATAAATACACTGTAACTGATGAATCAGTTAAATTAGATTTAAATAATGGTAAATCAATAGAAGCAGAAATGGTATTACTTTGCGTAGGTAGAAGACCTAACTTAGCTAACTCTGGTGTTGAAGAAATAGGTATAGAAATGGCACCAAGAGGATTTGTAAAAGTTAATGAATACTTAGAAACTAGTATACCAGGAATATATGCAATAGGTGATATAATACCAGGAGCTATGCTTGCTCACGTTGCATCTGCTGAAGGTATGGTAGCTGCTGAAAATGCTGTTAAAGGTAACAGTGAAACAGTTAATTATAAAGCTATACCAAGCTGTGTTTACACTGAACCAGAAGTATCAGGTGTTGGTGTAACTGAAGACGAATTAAAAGCTAATGGAACTCCATACAAAGTTGGTAGATTCGAATTCAGAGGCTTAGGTAAAGCAAAAGCAATAGGTAAATTACAAGGTTACATAAAAGTTATGACTGACGAAGATGATACTATAATAGGTGCTTCTTTAGTTGGACCACACGTAACTGACTTATTAACAGAATTATCTTTAGCTGTAGGCTTAGGATTAAAAGCTAAAGATGTTGGTAAAGTAATACATGCTCATCCAAGTTTATCTGAAGGTTTAATGGAAGCTATACATGATATACATGATGAATGTGTACATGCTATACCAAAAAAATAATTTAATTAATAGCGAGCACAGAGTTTGACATAATTTTCTAAAAGCTCTGTTGTGATAAAACTTAATTTAAGGGGGATATCATAAGATGACTTATAATATTGCTGTAGCCGGAAAAGGCGGAGTTGGTAAAACTAGTCTAACAGGGCTTTTAATTGACACATTAGTAAAACAAAAAAAGGATCCTATACTAGTAGTTGATGCAGATGCAAACTGCAATCTTTATGAAGTACTAGGTGTAGAAGAACCACAAACAATTGGTCAAATTAGAGAAGAAGCTAATATGACTGAGAAATTAGGAAATTCATTCCCAGGAGGAATGACTAAAGCTCAATTCTTACAATGGAAACTAGGTATGATCTTAGAAGAAGGCGACGGATATGACATGTTAGTTATGGGTAGATCAGAAGGAGAAGGTTGCTATTGTTTCGTAAATGGAATATTAAAACAGCAAGTTCAAAAAATTTCAGATCACTATAATTATGTAATCACAGATAATGAAGCCGGTATGGAACATATAAGTAGAAAACTTACTAAACATGTTGATACTCTTATATTAGTCAGTGATTGTTCAAGACGTAGTATCCAAGCAGTTGCAAGAATCAGAGATTTAGCAAAAGAAATGAATTTAAGCGTTGGCAAAATTGGATTAATCGTCAATAAAGTTCCAAATGGAGAATTAAATGACGGTGTAAAAGAAGAAATAGCTAAACACGATTTAAATTTATTTGGAGTAGTTCCTTCAGATGAATTAATATATGAATATGATTCAGTAGGTAAGGCTTTAATAGATTTACCAGCTGACTCAAAATCTAGAGTAGCACTAGAAAAAATAATAGAAACTCTAGACTTGCCTTAATATATAGAGAGGCGCATTATAAATTAAAATAGGCTTAAGGGGGAAAAAGATATGGCATTTAAAATGTCTACTCAAAAAGTTACTGGAACAATTAATGTAGTAGAAATAGGAACAGGAGATAAAGCTATAAAATTAGGTGGAGAACAAGTTCTTCCATTCTATAGCTTTGATGGAGAAACAGGAAATGCACCAGTTGTTGGAGCTGAAATATCAGATGTACAACCTGAAGAATGGATAGATTGCTATTCTAAATTATATGGAGATGTTTGGGCAGATCCTGCAAAATGGGCTAAATACGTTGAAGATAACACAGAAGCAGATTTCATATGCTTAAGATTAAATGGAGCTTCTCCTGATGGAGCAGACAAAACTCCAGAAGAATGTGCAGAAGTAGCTAAAGCTGTTGCTGAAGCTACAACTTTACCATTAGTAGTTGCTGGATGCGGTAACGCTGAAAAAGACGGTAAAGTATTTGATAAAGTTTCTGCTGCATTAGAAGGTAAAAATATATTAGTATTATCAGCTGTAGAAGATAACTACAAAGCAGTTGGTGCTGCTGCTGGTATGGCTTATGGTCAAAAAGTTGCTGCAGAATCTGCAGTTGATATAAACTTAGCTAAACAAATGAATGTATTACTTACTCAATTAGGTGTTCAACAAGAAAACATAGTTATGAACGTTGGTTGTTCAGCAGTTGGTTATGGTTATGAATATGTTGCATCTACTATGGATAGAATTAGATTAGCAGGATTCAACCAAAATGATAAAGCATTACAAATACCAATAATAACTCCAGTTTCATTCGAAGTTGGTCACGTTAAAGAAGCTATAGCTTCAGAAGCAGATGTTCCTGAATGGGGAGATAATGAAGCTAGAACAATAGGTATGGAAGTATCTACAGCTGCAAGTGTAATCGTAGGTGGAGCAAATGCAGTTATACTTCGTCATCCAGAATCAATCAAAACTATAAAAGCTTTAGTAAGCGCTTTAGCGTAATATAATTTATTTGTAAGGTTAGGGGGAAAAAATAATGGCATTAAAAGCATTAGATATATTTAAATTAACACCAAAGAAAAACTGTAAGGAATGTGGATTTCCAACTTGTATGGCTTTCTCTATGAAAGTTGCAAGTGGAGCTGTAGAAGTTTCTGCTTGTCCAAAAATGTCTGACGAAGCATTAGCTAAATTAGCTGCAGCTACTGCACCTCCAATGAAAACTTTAAAAGTTGGTGCTGGTGAAAGTGCATATGAACTAGGTGGAGAAACTGTATTATTCAGACATGAAAAAACTTTAGTAAACAGAAATAGATACGCTGTTAAATTCTGTGATTGCATGGATGCTGCTGCAGTAGATGCAAAAATAGAAGGAATGAAAGTTGTTAACTACGAAAGAATAGGCGAAATAATGAAACCTGAATTCGCTTATATCAAATACAATGATAATAAAGATAACTTCTTATCTATAGTAAATAAAGTAAAAGATAGTGATGTTGAATGTGCATATGTATTAGAAGTTGCAGATGCTGACGTTGCTAAAGAAGCTGTTGCTGCATTAGCTGGATTAAACCCAGTTGTAATAGGAGCTAACAAAGATAACTTTGCTGCTATGGTAGAAGTAGTTAAAGCTGATAACTTAGCTTTAGGTGTACAAGGAGCTAGCTTAGAAGAATTATATACTACAACTCAAGCTATAGAAGCTGCTGGTTACAAAGAATTAATAATAGATGTAACTGGTGAAACTATAAAAGATACTTATGTAAATGCTGTACAAGTTAGAAGAATAGCATTAAAAGAAGGAGACAGAAGCTTTGGTTATCCATCATTCATCGATTTAGCTAAATTAGCTAACGGAGATGCTAACATGGAAATAGCATTAGCTTCAGTATTCACTGTTAAATACGGAACTATATTAGCTGTAACAGATATGACTTATGCTAAAGCTTTACCACTTTATGCATTAAGACAAAACATATTCACTGACCCTCAAAAACCAATGAGAGTTGAAGCTAAAGTTTATCCATTAAATAACCCAGATAAGACTTCTCCAGTATTATGTTCAGTTGACTTCGCATTAACTTACTTCACAATAACTGGTGATATAGAAGCTTCTAAAGTACCTTGCTGGTTAATGGTTCCAGATGCTGGTGGATATTCAGTTCTTACTGCTTGGGCTGCTGGTAAATTCGGTGGATCTGTTATAGGTGCATTTGCTAAAGAATGTAACATAGAAAGCTACACTGATTGCAGAGATATAGTTATACCAGGTAAATTAGCTGTTATACAAGCTGACGTAGCTGATAATATGCCAGGATGGAATGTTGTTATAGGACCATTAGAATCTATGGAACTTCCAAAATTCTTAAAAGAATATGCTGCTAATCACTAATATGTACTAGTAACAAATTGCTTATTTAAGATTTATTAATAAAATATTAAATTAAAAATTATGCCTAGGAACTTAGATTAACTCTAGGTTCCTAGAAATAGAATAAATTCTAAGGGGGATATAAGTATGGAAAAATTTATGATGATAGGTGAAAGAATACACTGTATAGCACCACCAATAAGAAAAGCTATAGCTGAAAGAGATCCAGAACCAATATTAAAAAGAGCTATAGAACAATTAGATGCAGGAGCTCACGTTATAGATTTTAATATAGGACCAGCTGAAAGAGATGGAGCTGAAATAATGGAATGGGGTGTTCAATTATTACAATCTGAATTAAATAATGTACCTCTTGCTTTAGATACAGCTAACGTTGCAGCTTTAGAAGCTGGACTTAAAGTTTATGATAGAACTAATGGTAAACCAATAATAAACTCTGCAGATAACGGCGGAAGAAAAGGATTAATCGAATTAGCTGGTGAATATGATGCTGCTATAATAGCATTATGTGCTAAAGAAGGTATACCAGCAGACAAAGATGAAACTATGGCTTACTGTACTGAATTAATAGAAGCAGGTGCTATGGCTGGTATAGATCCAGAAACTGATATGTATTTTGACCCACTTTGCTTAGTTATAAAAGGTATGCAAGACAAACAAATGGACGTTTTAGAAGCTATAAGAGAAATGTCTGAAATGGGATTAAAAACTACTGGTGGTTTATCAAACGTATCTAATGGTTGTCCAAAACATATAAGACCAATATTAGATAGTAACTGGTTAGCAATGGCTATGGCTAATGGATTTACTTCAGCAATAGTTAACCCACTAGATCAATTATTAGTTCAAACTATAAAATCTTGCGATATAATAAGAAATGCATCTTTATATGCTGATTCATACTTAGAAGTTAAAGAATTAGGATTTGATTACAAATAAAAATAATTATAAATAAAAAATTACAGTCAAGATTTTATATCTTGACTTGTAAATAAATTTAAAGGGGGAAGTAGAGTGAATTTATATAACATAATTTATACAGGTGCTAATCAAGCATACGATGCTGCAAGCGCAGCTTTAACAGCAGTAGTAGCTGAAAAAGGTAAAGATTGTCCAGTTGCATTTCCTGACACTGCATATGCTATACCATGCATATATGCAGCAACAGGATTAAAAGCTACAACTTTAGCAGATTTAGAAACAGCTCTAGGAGTTGCTAAATCATTAATAGTTGAAAAACCATTATTAGAAACAGCTTTAAACGCTGGTTTAGCTACTGCAGTTTGTGCAGAAATAATTGAAGCTATCAAATATGTAAATAGTGAAGCTCCATACGAAGCTCCTTGTGCAGGACACGTAGTTGACCCTATAATCAGATCTCTAGGTGTTCCACTTGTTACAGGAGATATCCCTGGTGTTGCTGTTGTTCTTGGTGAATGCCCAGACTCTGAAACATTAGGAAATATAGTTAAAAAATACCAATCTGCTGGTATCATGACTTTCTTAGTTGGTAAAGTTATAGATCAAGCTATAGAAGCTGACGTTAAAATGGGTGTAGACCTTCGTGTTATACCTCTAGGATATGATGTAACTTCAGTTATCCACGTTGTTTCTGTTGCTATAAGAGCTGCATTAATATTCGGTAATGTAAAACCTGGTGATTTAGCTGGATTATTACAATACACTGCAGAAAGAGTTCCTGCATTTGTTAATGCATTTGGACCACTTAGTGAATTAATAGTTGCTTGTGGTGCTGGAGCTATAGCTCTTGGATTCCCAGTAATAACTGACCAAGTTGTTACAGAAGTTCCTTGCAACTTATTAACTCAAAGAAATTATGACAAATTTGTTGATACTTCATTAGAAGCTAGACATATTAAGATAAAAATAACTGAAATACCAATACCAGTTGGATTCGCTGCTTCATTCGAAGGTGAAAGAATCAGAAAAGCTGAAATGGCTTACGAATTCGGTGGAAACAGAACTCCTGCTTGGGAATTAGTTAAATCTTATGATTTAGGTGAAGTTGAAGACCATAAGATAGAAGTAATAGGACCAAACATAGATCCAGAAGCTTGCAAAGATGGTGTTGTTAGATTACCTCTTGCAATAATCGTTAAAGTTGCTGGTAGAGCAATGCAAACTGACTTCGAACCAGTTCTTGAAAGAAGATTCCACTACTTCATGAACTACACTGAAGGTTTAATGCACGTTGGACAAAGAGACCAAGCTTGGGTAAGAATATCTAAAGATGACGTTGCTAAAGGATTCCAATTAGAACACATAGGTGAAGTAATGTACGCTATGATGAAAGACGAATTCGATGCAGTTGTTGATAAATGTGCTGTAACTATAATAACTGATGAAGCTATGGTTAACGACTTAAAAGCTGAAGCTGTTGAAAGATACAACGCTAGAGATGACAGATTAGAACAATTAACTGACGAAGCAGTTGATGATTTCTATTCTTGCAACATGTGTCAAGCATTCGCTCCAGCTCACGTTTGTATAGTAACTCCAGAAAGACTTGGATTATGTGGTGCAGTTTCTTGGTTAGATGCTAAAGCTACTAAAGAACTTAACCCAACAGGACCATGTCAACCAATAGCTAAAGGTCCTTGCCTAGATGAAAAGAAAGGTATCTGGCAATCAATGTCTGATGCAGTTAACCAAATATCTCAAGGTGCTGTAGAAAACGTAACATTATACTCTATAATGGAAGATCCAATGACTTCTTGTGGATGCTTCGAATGTATATGTGGTATAATGCCTGAAGCTAACGGATTAGTTATAGTAAACAGAGAATATGCTGGTACTACTCCAGTTGGTATGACATTCGGTGAATTAGCTTCTATGACTGGTGGTGGAGTTCAAACTCCAGGATTCATGGGTCATGGTAGACATTTCATATCTTCTAAGAAATTCGCTTATACTGAAGGTGGACCAGAAAGAATAGTATGGATGCCTAAAGAATTAAAAGATTCTGTTGGAGAAAAATTAAATAAAACTGTAAAAGAAATGGCTGGTATAGAAAACTTCACTGATATGATATGTGATGAAACTATAGCTGTTGATTCTGAAGCAGTTTGTGCTTTCCTTGAAGAAAAAGGACATCCAGCATTATCTATGGATTTCATAATGGGAGAATAATTATAGATTAATTTAAGAAAACACAATAGGGGGAAAATACACATGGAAACTTTAAACGATAGAAAATATAGTCCAAAACATACTTGGGCAAAATTAGATGGAGAATTCGCATATATAGGAGTAACTGACTTTGCTCAAGATCAATTAGGTGAAGTTCTATTCGTAGAAATGCCAGAAATAGAAGATGAATTAACTAAAGACGTAGACTTTGGTGTAATAGAATCTTCAAAAGTTGCTTCTGAATTATTCGCTCCATTATCAGGAGAAGTAGTTGAAATAAACGAAGATAAATTAGAAGACGAACCAGAATACGTTAATGAAGCTCCATATGATGCTTGGATATGCAAAATAAAAGTTGCTGATCCTGCTGAATATGATACATTATTAACAGCTGAAGAATACGAAGCTACTTTATAAAAATTTGAACCCAATTAATTCGGATAAATAAATAAAGAAGTATAGCGAAAGTGAGTGCACGCGCTTTTGCTATACTTTTTTTATTTTTAGGTGTATCACATTTACTATACAGCTGTTATAAATAAAAGTTTCCTAAAAGTATATTTTTTTTAGAAAATAATTAAAATTTTATTTCATATAAAGATTTTATATTAAAAAAATAAATTTATTTATTAATAAGAAACTTTTTTAGAAAAAGGTTTCCTTTAAATAAACTAACTTAAATTGTGCAAATTTAAATTTTATGAAATAATAAAATTATAGACAGTAGAAATTGTAATGCAATGAATGCAGATAGGTTTTAATAGTACATATTCCATTTAGTATCAACAATGAAATTTCCATATGAGAATTTACGAGCTTTTAAATAATTAAAAAATTCTAAATTGGAATATTAATTACAAACTTTTTTTTTACTTATACACATTGGATATGATAAAATAGTATTGATACTTTGAATATATTTAATATATGTATATATTATATTTTGGGGAGGATAAGATATGGCAAAGGTTGTTTTTAGACCATCAGGTAAAACAATAGAATGTGAAGTAGGGGATAATTTATTAGAAGTAGCTAGAAGAGCAGATGTATATATCGAAGCTCCATGTAATGGTAGTAAAAGCTGTGGAAAATGTAAAGTAAAACTACTAAATGGTGAAGTTAAACAAGAGATATCATCTCACTTAACTGACGAAGATAAAGCAAATGGATATATACTAGCATGCTGTTCAACAATCATATCAGATATAGAAGTTCTTACAAATTCTTCTTTAGATGTAGCTATGAGAGGTATGAAGGTTGAAGGTGGAGACACTGCTAAAGACAAAGCATTATTTGACAGAGCTGTAGAAATAGCTCAAACTCATGATTTAACTTTAGAAACTAACATAAAGAAAACTTGTATAACTCTAGATGAACCAACTTTAGACGATAATATAAGTGATGTTGACAGATTAGAAAGACACATAAGCATGAATTTCGGAAAAGAAATGACTTATGATATAGAAGTTCTAAAGAAAATGCCAAAAGCATTTAGAGAAAATAATTTCGAAATAACTATTACATATAGAGATTTCGATGATAGATTAGAAATAATAGATGTTGAACCAGGTAATACAGAAGGTGAATTATACGGTTTAGCAATAGATATAGGTACAACTTCAGTTGTTGTATGCTTAGTTAATATGATAACTAATGAAGTAGTAGAAAAAGGTGCATCAGGAAATGGACAACTTCAATTCGGTGCAGACGTTATAAACAGAATAATTTACGCTATCAAGAAAAACAACATAGAAAAAGCTAAGGCTGCAATAGTAGACGACACTTTAAATATGTTAATAAATGAATTATTAAAAGAATCAGGTGTAAAGAGAAACAACATAGTTAGCGTTGTTGCATCAGGAAATACAACAATGGCTACTTTATTCTTAGGAATATATCCAGATTTCTTAAGATTAGAACCATTTATACCACCATTCTTCAAATCACCAAAATTAACTGCTAAAGAAGTTGGTTTAGATATAAATCCAAGCGCAGGTGTTTACCTATCACCAAACGTAGCGAGCTATGTAGGTGGAGATATAACAGCAGGTGTATTAGCTGCAGGTATATGGGCAAATGAAGAAAATGTTTTATTCATAGACTTAGGTACTAATGGAGAAATAGTATTCGGTAACCAAGATTTCATGATGAGCTGTGCATGCTCAGCAGGTCCAGCTTTTGAAGGTGGAGGAATTAGCTGTGGTATGAGAGCTTCAGCTGGAGCAATAGACAGCGTAGATATAGATCCTGAAACTTTAGTACCAACATTAAGAACTATAGACAATGAACCTGCAATAGGTATATGTGGTTCAGGTATAATCGATTTAATATGTGAAATGCTTAAAGAAAATATCATCGATAGAAGAGGTAAAATACATAGAGATTTACAAAACGAAAGAATAAGATTTGACGAAAATGATATCGGTGAATATGTATTAGCATTTGAAAAAGACAATGAACACTTAAGTAGTGATTTATTTATAACAGAAGTAGATATAGATAACTTCATAAGAACTAAAGGAGCTATATACTCAGGAGCTGCTACACTAATCGAAAGCTTAGGAATGGACTTTGATTGTGTAGATAAAGTTTATATAGCAGGTGGTATAGGAAACCACTTAAATATAGAAAACTCTGTATTTATAGGATTACTTCCTGATATAGATAGAGATAAATTCCAATATATAGGAAACAGTTCTCTAATAGGTTCTTACTTAACATTATTAAGTGATGAAGCAAGAGCTAAACTAGAAGAAATAGCAAGTATAATGACATATATCGAATTAAGTGTATATCCAACATATATGGATGAATTTGTATCTTGTTGCTTCTTACCTCATACAAATATAGATGCATTTCCAAGTGTAAAAGCTATATTAGAGGGGTAAATATATAATAAGATAGAGTTAAAGTCAAATACAGTATTTTTAAATATTGTGTTTGACTTTATATAAACAAGAGTGCTATACTAAAGGTATATGAATATTAAGTAATGAAATCATGAAGGTTTCTATGGTATTGTAATACCTTAGAGACCTTTTTTTGATTTTTATTAAAAATCGCTTTAAAAGTTTTATGGGAGGGTGATTTATATGTGTGAATCAGCAGCATTCGTTTTAGGAAAAAATAATGAATTAACAAGAGTTATGGAAAATGTAGTTAATGTAAATCCTGTTAATGGAAAAGTGTATCTAACAGATTTACTAGGCGAAGAAAAAATACTAGATGGATACATAAAAGAAATTAAATTAATGGATCACAAAATAATATTAGCTCAAGATTAATACAAGGTTATTTTAAAAGTATTAAGCTTATCTTAGCTGAAAAATATCAAGATGAGGTATAGCACATGATAATAGCAGTGATAGATGGAATGGGCGGGGGAATAGGCGCCCAAATTATATCAGCTTTGAGAGATGAATTGCCTACATATATTGATATATATGCTTTAGGTACAAATTCAATTGCAACTAGCGCAATGATGAAATCTCATGCTAATAAAGGAGCTACTGGAGAAAACGCCATTGTAGTATCCTCTAAAAAAGCTAATATAATAGTTGCCCCAATTGCTGTAACTATGCCAAATGCAATGATGGGAGAGGTTACTGGCAGAATTAGTGAAGCTATATGTGATAGTGAGGCTTTAAAAATATTATTACCTATTATGCCAGAGAATTTTTCTTTAGTAGGGGTAGAGAACAAACCATTATCTTTATTAATAAAAGATACAATAAAGGTAATTAAAAAAGAATTTAACATAAAATAATTGGAGGAAAATGAAATGATATTTAATAAAGATGTAGTAAGATACCATCATGACCATGATTGTGGATGCGGATGCGGTCACGATCATGATCATACACATACACATAGCCACGGAGATGGTTGTGAACATACACATAGCCATAGTCATGAACATGGTCACGATCATGATCATTCACATACTCATGGAGATGGTTGTGGATGCGGACATAGCCATGCAGAAGTAGAAAATAAAGACGAAAAAACTTTAAATATATTACTAGTTCATTGGGTAAATCACAATCAATCTCATGAAGAAGGATTCCAAGAATGGGTAGAAAAAGCTAAAGCTATGGGTAAAACTGAAACAGCTGAATGCATAGAAAAAGCAATCGAATACATGCAAAAAGCTAATGAAATGTTAGTAGAAGCTAAAAAAAATATGTAATAATTATAAACAGGAGTGATATGAATTTATTTTTATATCACTTCTTTTTTTTGTCATGATTAAATTTTTGTAATGGGCGAAAAGATTCGCTAATTAGAGGTCAAAGTGGTAGAATGTAATAAATGAAACTAATATGAATTGGAGGAGTACACGATGAAAGACGGACATATACATACACCATATTGTCCTCATGGCACAGAGGATACTTTTGATGATTATGTTAAAAAAAGTATAGAGGTAGGTCTTGACGAAATATCATTTACAGAGCATTTCCCGCTTCCAGACGGCTTTAAAGATCCAGCACCAGATGATGATAGCTCAATAAAGTTAAATCAAATGGAGGATTATTTAAAGGATGTAAATGAGATAAAAAATAAATATAAAGACAAAATAAAAATAAATGTAGGGGCAGAAGTAGACTATATAGAAGGCTTTGAAGAAGGTATAAAGGATTTACTAAATAAATACGGTGAATACCTAGAAGATAGTGTTTTATCAGTGCATATGGTAAAAATAAAGGATAAATATTATTGTATGGATTTTAGTAGTGAAGAATTTGAAAAGCTTATAGGTCTATTAGGTTCAGTAGAAGAAGTTTATAATCTTTACTATGAAACACTTATAAAGGCAATAAACAGCGATTTAGGGATGTATAAACCAAAGAGAATAGGGCATCTTAATTTAGTCAGAAAATACAATAAAAAATATCCATACGATTACTCTAAAAATTCAAAATTAAAAGAATTAGTAGAGCTAATAAGTCAAAAAGGATATGAATTAGATTACAATGTAGCTGGATTGTTTAAAGAAGATTGTGGAGAAACTTATATAAGTGGATATTTGGCTGAATTAGTTAAAAAATACAATATAAAAGTAGTTTTAGGCTCAGATTCACATAGTGCAAAATATATAGATAAATATGAAATAAATATATAAATTATAAAGAAAAATGGCGATTTATAACCCATATGTTTTTTATATGAGTATCATTTATTAAAATTTATAACATGCAAAAATAGCTGATTTTTATGATATCAATTGGTATTGTGAGAATCAGTTATTTTATTATTTAAATAAGTTTATTATTAAAATTTTATAAATGAATTTAAAAAAAT
>NZ_JBJDXL010000387.1:0-3110 GCF_051866655.1 Intestinibacter sp. | reverse complement strand
CTGCGTACTTGTTTCTTTTTTTTATACATAGTATATTAAATGTACTATAAATATTCAAGGGGGTTACGAAATGAAAACAGCAATTATATATTATTCAAAACACCATGAAAATACAAAACAGTTACTAGACGCAATTAAATCATCTTCATCTGATGAAATCACACTTATCGATGTAACTAATACTCCAACTGCTGATCTTGACTCTTATGATGCCATCGGTTTTGCATCTGGGATATATTACTCAAAATTCCACAAGACAGTATTAGAGTTTGCAAAGGACAATCTTCCAAGTGGCAAAGATGTGTTCTTTATCTATACATACGGCTCAAAAAAGGACACTTATACAAAAGCAATTAAAAATGCTATTTCCGATAAGAACGCAAATATTTTAGGTGAATACGGCTGTAGTGGTTTGGATACATTCGGACCATTCAAGCTTATCGGTGGTATTGCCAAAAATCACCCTGATGACGATGATAAAAAAGGCGCTGTTGAATTTTACAATAATTTATATAAGTAACATGCAAAAGGAGGCATCGCTTTTATCGCGACACCTCCTCAATTGTTTTAATAGCAATCCCAATTATAAAGAACGTTGCTAAAATCTCTATTTTTCAAATCCTCTGCATTAACAAAGAAGTTACCAACTCCTGAATCTCCCCACATTATATGTATATCTTCATCATCATCGTCAATAGTATCTATTTGCAATAACAAAGTATCGTGCCCATTGTAATCATATCCCCTAGGATCCTCTTGTGTAAAAAAAGGATATCCGCCTATTTTAATGCCCTCGCCTGAATCATTTTCTCTTGAAATTTTATCATAAAGGTCAGAATCAAATTCGTCTATATCAAAAAAAGCATTTATAGGCTCATCTGGAAATTTTCTATTATATTTTTCTACAAATATATCATCATATCTAAAATCCTCAAATGACATGCCCTCTTCAGTAATTTTAAACTCCATTTTAAATTCACCCTCAAACACAAACCACTCGTCTTCGTCTTCATAATAAGGATTGTAGATTTTAGATACTTTCTCTTCTTTTACACTTTTATCAATTTCCTCGTAATATATCACTCTAAATGTATCCTGACTTGCAGAATTATCAAAGTCTAATCCATAGCATTCATCGGCAAGAACAAAAAATTGCAATAATCCCTCGCTAGGCAAGTCCTCCATTCCCTGCAAATCTTGTAGGTTTATTTGCGCCAATAGCTTAAGCTGTCTACCCTCCTTATCTACAGGAAGTTCTTTATCCTTAGGTAGATAAGGTATTCCACCTAGCTTTGAGTCAGTTAAATTAGTCTTTTGCCTTTTTAAATCGACATATGCCACTTTTTTAGAAGTTTCTTTTTCGACTTCTTTTAATATTTCTAGTATAGCTTCTCTTTTACTCATAATACTCTCCTTTAAATTTTTCTTAAACATTATGTAATACTATCTTTCCAGGAGTCTTGCCTGTCAGCATTTTATCGTGGTAAACTACCTCACCGCCGACTATAACATATTCAATGCCCTCTGATAATAAATTAGGCTCTTGATAAGTATTTCCAGGACCTATCTTATCGTAATCAAAAATCACAAGGTCAGCATCATAGCCATCTTTTATCGCGCCCTTGCCTGCCATTTTATATCTAGTAGCAGGTAAATTAGTTATTTTTGCTATAATTTCCTCAAGAGTGAATAAATTCTTTTGTTTGTGGAAATAATCTATAGCACGGGGGAATGTAGCATATGCTCTTGGATGACATTTTCCATCGAGCGATTTTACGATTCCATCTGTTCCTACTACTGTGTTTTCGTTCTTTATTATGCTGAATATATCGTCCTCGCACATAGTGAAGTATATCGCTGTGCCGACACCTTTGTTTTTGATTAGTATGTCGAAAAATGCATCGAAAGGATCTACTCCTATTTTTCTAGCATACTCAGCCACAGTCATTCCGACTGCATCCTTGAAATGAGGGCAGTCAGCTATAAATATCCCTTCAAATCCACCAGAATTTAGATATAAGTTTTCATAATCTTCAGTAGGATTGATCATCTCAGCCTTGATTTCTTCGCGCATTTTTTCATCCTTAAGATATTCCACTAATCCACTCATTCCATTTGATATATATTTTGGCGGAATAGTTACAGATAAGTGAGTCATACCTGATTCATAAGGATATTGGTCGATAGTTATTTCCATACCCCTAGATATAGCGGCTTCTATCAATTGCAATCCCTCATCGCATATATGCCAGTTCGCCTTACCTTGAGATTTGTAGTGAGATATACATAGTGGAACACCTGCGCTTTCGGCAACATATATAGCTTCCTTGACTGCCTCTACTAGATGATTTGACTCGTTTCTCATATGAGTAGCATAAACTCCTCCGTACTCCTTGACAACCTTACAAAGCTCAACCAATTCCTCAGTATCACAATAAACACCAGGCGTATAAATTAACCCAGAGCTCATTCCCAAGCATCCATTTTCCATAGCCTCTCTAACTAGAGCCTTCATTTGCTCCAACTCATCATCAGTAGGCTTTCTATTGTCAAACCCCATCACAGCAGTTCTAACAGTACAATGCCCCACCAAAAGCTTCGTATTGTAAACTAAAGGCACCTTCTTCATATACTCAAGATATTTTTTAAATGAAGTGTAATCCTCCATTTCCTCTCTAAAATCATCTGTCAATATGCTCAAATCCTCTTTCAATAAATCTATAGTTTTAGGATTTACTGGAAAAGATGTAAAACCGCATTGCCCTCCTATCTCAGTAGTTACCCCTTGAGAAACCTTTGATAATGCTGAAAATTCCTTTCCTAATACAATATCCCCATGAGAATGCGCATCTATAAACCCGGGACATATGCATAAATTTGTTCCATCTATAATTCGTGATGCACCTTCACTACTAGATGGCGACAAAACTATCTTGCCATTTGAAATAGCTACATCTCCAATGTATGCTGGAGTTTTTAAACCGTCGATTATGTTCACGTTTTTTACAATAATATCGTACATTTAATACACACCCTTCATATTTTATAATTAAATTATACAATAACTTTTGCACAAAAAGGGACTATCGCTTTTTCTTCGATAGCCCCTC
>NZ_JBJDXL010000386.1:0-14234 GCF_051866655.1 Intestinibacter sp. | reverse complement strand
CCATAGTAGTCTGAAAGACATTGGTGAATAAGTACAAGGTCAATATAGTCAGTTTTCAGCTTTCTAAGCGACTTTTCGATAGAAAGCCTTGTTTTTTCGTATCCGAATTCTGAAACCCACACCTTTGTAGTAAGGAAAATATCCTCTCGATTGATGCCTAGTTCCTTTATCGCTCGCTCAATACCAAGTCCAACTTGTTCCTCATTGTGATAAGCCTGTGCTGTATCAATAAGACGATAACCAACTGAAATAGCGTCAAACACACACTGCTCCGTGTACTTAGCTGGTATTTCAAACACTCCAAACCCAACCATAGGCATTTTTATTCCATTATTTAAAATTACATACTCCATAAATCATTACCCCTTTTTATTTTCTTCAAGCTCATTTTCAAGAGCATTTGCATAATTAACAAGTTCCGTTACAAGCTGTTCATAATGCTCTGTCTGCATACGATTTTCAATTCTACTTTCAAGATTGAAATACGGCTGTAATACCTGGTTAGTATATTCAATACCTCTTTCAGTCATTACAATTTTTTTACCCCTGCGATCATTTTCATCAACCTCCAAGGTCAATAATCCCTCTTTTTCCATGAGTAAAATTTCTTTGCTTACTGTCTGTTTCGGCAAAAGATAATTTGTGCAAATTTCTTTCTGAGAAATACCTGGTTCTGCCACAAGAGCAAGAACAATCTGTTGTCTTGCTCCACTGACATTCATATCCTCTTGCCATTTGCTATAAAGACTATTTATACGACTGAGGGCAATATTCATCTCTTTAATTCTTATATCCATATATTCACCTCCCATATAGTCTATTGATAGACTATATGTTTATAATAGTCCTTTAATAGACTATTGTAAATACTTTTTATATATTTTTTGTTATAATTTACAACTTCATATATTTATACGCAAAAAACCACTTGATATAAAATACCAAGTGGCCTTCTTATACTATTTAAATTCCTTAACTTCAGCTCTTTCCTCATCAGTCAAATTATCTAAATAAAACTTTATAGACTTACCATCTATACTTAAATCTTCATTTAAATCCATAAGAGGAACTAGCACAAAAGCTCTGTCCTTTATCCTTGGATGAGGTATTAAAAGCTTCTCGTCTAACGATATTACATCATCGTAAAAAAGCACATCTACATCTATAGTTCTAGGACCCCATCTTATAACTCTGACGCGATCTAATTTATTTTCGATATCTTGACATAAATCTAAAAGCTCATATGGAGGTAGACTAGTTTCGATTTCCACGCACATATTTAGAAAATCAGCTTGATCTGTATAACCCCATGCCTTAGTCTCGTAAAGGTTTGATTTTTTGATAGAAGTTATATACTCGCTTTCTTCAAGCATCTTGCACGCCTTCATCAAGTAATCTAATCTATCACCCATGTTAGTTCCAAGTCCTAAATACGCTCTACTCATTTCTATCCCTTCTTATCTCAACTCCAAAATAGTCGTATATCCCCGGTACTGGAGCTTCTGGCTTTTTAACTCTTACCATAACTCCTTTGATTAGCGGGAATTTATTTAAAACTTCATCAGCTATATTTTCAGCCAACGCCTCTATTAAATTAAATCGTCTGTTTTCAGTTATATCCTTTGCTACATCGTAAACATCTGCATAGCTTACAGATTTATTCATATCGTCGGTTTTGCCGGCTTCTTTAGTGTCTAAATAAAGCTCCATATCTATGAAAAACTTTTGACCTAAGACAGCCTCTTCCTTTAAAACTCCATGATATCCGTAAAATCCTAAGTTACTCAATAATATTTTGTCCATATTTTACCTCTATAAATTAAACTCTGTATATTGCATCAGCTACCTTAGCAGCTTCTAGATTTTCTTTTACATCGTGAACTCTTACTATGTCCACTCCATCTCTTATACCAAGTACAGTAGTAGCTACAGTACCTTCTACTCTTTGTTTTGGAGTAGTGCCTTCTAGGATTTTTCCTAATACTGATTTTCTAGATGTTCCAAGTAATATTGGATATCCTAAATCTTTAAGCTCTCCAAGTCTTCTTAGAACTTCTACATTTTGTTCGTAAGTTTTACCAAATCCTATACCTGGATCTAGTACTATTTTTTCTTTTTTAACGCCTGCTTTTAAAGCCATATCTACGCTGTTTTGTAAAAATTCTTTTATAGCTTCCATTATATCCTTGTCGTATTCTGTTCCATCTTGGTTGTGCATTATACATACTTCTGCATCGTATTTAGCCACTACATCTGCCATTTTGCCGTCGTAAGTTAGTCCCCATACGTCGTTTATCATTTCTACACCTAGTTTTAAAGCTTCTTCTGCAACTTCACTTTTGTAAGTGTCTATAGATATTGGCACGTTTATTTCTTCTTTTAATCTTTTTATAACTGGCACTATTCTAGATATTTCTTCTTCTGCTGATACAAATTTGTGACCTGGTCTTGTAGATTCTCCACCTAAATCTATCATATCAGCTCCTAAATCTATCATTTCTTTAGCATGGTTTACTGCTATATCTATATTAGTAAAATCTCCACCATCAGAAAAGCTGTCTGGTGTTACATTTAATATTCCCATTATATAAGTTCTTTTTCCGTATTCTAACATTTTTATCTCCTCAGTAATTATCTTTCTAAATCACAGCAAAAGTTATATTCACCAAATACATGGCAAATATAACTTTTCCTTTTTTAAATTAAATTATTATAAGTTTATAAGTGACATAGCTTCACTTCTAGCTAGCGCATCAGTTTCGAACACACCTCTAACTGCAGAAGTTACAGTTTTTGAACCTGGTTTTTTAACTCCACGCATAGTCATACACATATGTTCAGCTTCTACAACTACCATAACTCCATAAGGTTTTAATTCTTCCATTATTATGTTTGCAGTGTCTTTAGTTATTCTTTCTTGTAGTTGTGGTCTTCTAGCTATAGTTTCTATTACTCTAGCTAATTTAGATAAACCTGTTAATCTACCATCTTTTGGAATATAAACAACATGAGCTTTTCCAAAGAATGGAACTAAATGGTGTTCACAGCTTGAGTAAAAAGGAATATCCTTTACAACAACCATTTCTTCGTGTTTTTCATCTGCAAATAATACTTTTAAATGTTCTCTTGGATCTTGATGTAATCCACAGAATATTTCTTCATACATTCTAGCAACTCTATCAGGAGTTCCAACTAACCCTTCTCTATCTGGATCTTCACCTATTGCTTCTAGGATTTCTCTTACTGCTTTTCTTATTTTTGCTTGATCTACTGCCATTTCTTACCTCCAAAAATCTAAGGGCATTATTTTATATATTCAAATATATCTAACAGCATTTCATATTTATCGTCTGATGCATTTTTTAATATATCATATATTTTTTTATCATCTTTCTTTATGCTTTTTATTAATTTTTTGTCCTTAGGTACCCATTTATCTTCTTTTATATAATACATTCTAATAAGATCTCTCAGTGCTATATTCACAAAAAAATCGTATTCAAAATCTTCAAATTCGTCCTTTGATTTTAATTTTTTGATTTCTGATTCGATTTCTAACAGTTTATCTCTTTTTATTTCCTCGGAAATCTTATCTGGACCTTCTTCGTAAGCTTCCTTGCATTTTCTAAGTATATTCTTTGAATAATCTTCAGTGTCAAATATTATCTTGCCGTCGTTTATTTTCAGGAAGAAATACTCTTTATTTTTTATAAAGCTCTCGCATCCTTTTTTAGAAATATAGTTTAAATCAAATTCTATAGAAGAAATCACTTTATTTATGCGAATTTGGTTTTCCTTTTGTTCTTTTGTAAATATAAAAAGATCTATATCGTTTATCTTTACATCTTTTTTAAAATCTAAATCCTTACTAGAACCTACAAGCACTATCCCTAGAGTATTTTCGTCCTTTTTTATCAAATCTATTTCCCTTTGAAATACATCGTTTAATTTTGACATATACTCACCGCCTTTTATAGATTCTCTTTTATAAGTTTTATTATTTTATTCTCTTTATCAAAATCTATTTGATTTATTTGTGTAACAGGCATCACACCCATTAAACTATTTGTAACAAATACACCTTCATATTCATCAATAGATGAGATATCTATATCGCATTCGACTAAATTTATATTTAAGCTTTCGCAAACTCTACATAAATTTAGCTTCATTATTCCATTTAAAATTGGTGATGAGCTCTTAGGTGTATATACTGTATTTGATTTTACGAAAAATATATTGCTCAAAGAACATTCTAATACTCTACCAGAAGTATCTAAAAATATCGCATCGTCAAATCCATTGTCGACTGCAAAATGTTTAGAGTACATGCTCTCGTAGTAATTAGTAGTCTTATGTCTGTATATTATACTGTCTCCCCTTTTAATTGGAGATATGCATAATTTAAAGCCTTTTTTGTAAGTTTCTTCATTATAAGCTATATCTCTTAGGCTTATATTATATCCTTCATCAAATACTGTAAGTCTAAGTGCTTTATTTTTTACGTCGTTTTTATCTATATATTCTAAAATCGTTTTTCTGTAAAACTCTTTATTTTCGCAAATGTCAAAGTTTAATTCTCTAGCTGAATTAAACAGCCTATCTAAATGTAAATCTAAATCTAGAGGACAGTCTGTGACTTTTATAGTTTCAAATAATCCCATCCCAAACTTTGAAAGTGTTGAATTAAAAGAAACATTACTCTTCATAATAACCTCTAAGAGCCTTCATTATAGAAGCAGCCTTGTCCATAGTTTCTTGGTACTCATCAGCTGGATTAGAACCCCAAGTCATACCTCCACCAACTTGGAAGTACACATTTTCGTCTTGTTTTACTATAGTTCTGATAGCTATATTTAAGTCCATATTTCCGTCAAATCCTATGTATCCTATAGAGCCTGTGTATACATTTCTCTTAGTTGGTTCTAATTCTTCTATTATCTCCATAGATCTAATCTTAGGCGCACCTGTTATAGATCCTCCTGGGAAAGTGGCTTTTATCACGTCTATAGGGCTTAATTCGTCTCTTAAAGTACCTACTACTGTTGAAACTAAATGATTTACATTTGCATAAGGCTCGATTACAAATAGCTCTGGAACCTTTACAGTACCTACCTTAGATACTCTAGATAAGTCGTTTCTCTCTAAGTCTACTATCATAAGTAGTTCTGCTCTGTCCTTTTCGCTATTTAGTAACTCTTCTCTTAATCTTAAATCATCAGCTTCGTCTTTTCCTCTAGGTCTAGTTCCCTTTATAGGTCTAGTTTCTAATTTTCTATCTACACACTTGATAAATCTCTCAGGTGAATTAGATAGAATATGGAATTTATCGAAATTCAAAAATGCTCCAAATGGTGCTGGAGAAAATCTTCTCAAATCTCTATATAATTCATAACTAGATAAGCTAGTTTTTCCTGTAAAACGTTGAGTTAAATTAGCTTGGTATATATCCCCACTTCTTATATAATCTTTTACTTTTTGTACAGCATCTTCAAATCCTTTTTTAGTGAAGTTTGATTGTAGTTTTATAGGTTTAATGTTTTTAGTTTCATAGCAGATTGGGTCTATTCCCTTTTGTTCTGCAGTTTTTATTCTATTTTCAATTTCATCGATTAAAGACTCTTCTTTTTTCTTGTCTAAATTCGGTGTAGCTATATAAGTTTTATTTTCTAGATGGTCAATTGCAACTACCCAATTGTAAAAACCAAAATATAAATCGTATACTCCCGTATCATCTACAGCAATTTGAGGTAGCTTTTCCATGTAGTTTCCTAAATCATAAGATAAATACCCTACTGCTCCACCTACAAATGGCAACTCAGTGTCATTTTCGCCTTGGTAATGTTTAAGTTCTTCCTCTAAAGTATTAAGAGGATTAGTTTCAGAATCTTTTGCTTTTATTTTTTTAAAAGGATTACTACTTATAAAAGAGTATCTCCCTAATTTTTCTGGATCCATTGCACTGTCTAAAATAAAGCTGTCGTTTTCATCTTTAAATATTGTGTAAATTTCAAAAGCATCTAGTTTAGTATCTATTTGTCTAAGCATTTTTTTGTATCCTTTCTCTAGCTAAAGTAATAAAGTTTCTTAAAAGCTCATGGCCACATTCTGTAAGTACAGCTTCTGGATGGAATTGAACTCCCTCTATCATGTACTTTTTGTGTCTTAAGCCCATTATTTCCCCTTCTTTAGTTTTAGCAGTGATTTCTAGTTCATCACTTAACGTTTCAGTGTCTACTACTAAAGAGTGGTATCTAGTCACGTTTAGAGGATTTTTTATATTTGTAAAAACTCCCTTGCCATCGTGAGTGATACTGTGGACTTTTCCATGAACTGGCTCTATTGCCTTAACTATTTTAGAGCCAAATACTTGACCTATAGTTTGGTGTCCTAAGCATATACCAAGTATAGGTATCTTACCTTTGAAATTTTCTACAGCTTCGATACAAATTCCAGCTTCAGTTGGACTGCATGGTCCTGGTGATAATACGATAATTTCAGGGTTTAATGTTTTTATATCGTCTATCGTAATTTCATCATTTCTTTTCACCACTATGTCTTCGTCTAGCTCTTTAAAGTATTGAACTAAGTTGTATACGAAAGAATCATAGTTGTCTATCATTAAAATCATTCTTTTTCTCCCTTTTTATAAATTTTTCCTATAAAACTATTTACCTCATCTGTACAAAAAGGGGACATAAACTACATGGTTATTTTTTGTCAACCCGATTGTCGATTTAATTAACCATGTAGTTAGATTATAGCACATTTTTATTGGATTGCATTAATATATAAAAAAAATATAACAAAATTATTAAAAATTTTTATATATAAGAAAAAATCTATTTATTTCATAAGCAAAATTTTATAATATGATTTTAAAAATAATTTATAGTATCTTCTACATCTCTAAAGTCTATTTCTAATATTAAATAATCTGGATCTATTTTTTCTATTTTATTGAATATTTCATCGGTTAAAACGCCCTTTTTATAGCCTAAATGTAAATCATCTATACCATTATTATCGCTAAAATGAATAATTTTGGTCGTATCAAAAATCTGAGTATAATCTCCCTTACTTATCAAATTATGTCCTGTATCATAGCAAAAATAAACGCTATTATTTATAATATTATTGAAAATATAATTAAAATCGTCTACTCTGTCGCCTATATTTGAAAAATCACCTCTTTTAGAGTATGTATTTTCTATAGATAAAATCATTCCATTTAAATTTTCGTTTAATTTTATGTCGTTTAAAAATTCTACTGTATTTTTTAAATATTTTTGTCTGTTTCTGTCTAACCTATTTGTCATCACATATCCTAAATGAAGGTTGTAGTATTTAATATCAAAGACATCACTTAAGGCCTCATTTATTTTACATATGAAATCTATCCATGAATTTCTTATATATTTTATATTTTCACATGTATTTAACTCCATAGGCAGGTGTATCGAAACACTTAAATTTAAATTTTCTATTCTTGATTTATATTTTTTTAAAACCTCTACATCTTCTAGATTGTCAAGCCCGACTTCTATATGCTCTATTTTTTTATTTTTCTCGCAAATATCTAATGCCTCTTTTAAATTAAACGGCAACGCTGAAATTCCTATTTTCATAAAATGCCTCCTTTCAAAAAAATACTTCCTCTATAAAATTATAAAGGAAGTATTCATGATAATTACAATAATTTTAGATCTAAACTATTATATATATTTTAATATTTCATTTGTAAATTCATCAGTTGTAGCAGTTCCACCTAAATCACCAGTTAAGTTTTCACCTTTTAGGAATACTTGTGCTAGAGCATTTTCTATCTTAGCTGCAGCTTCTTGTTCTCCTAAATATCTAAGCATCATAACAGCTGATTGGATTATTGCTGTTGGGTTAGCTATATTTTTGCCAGCTATATCTGGTGCACTACCGTGAACTGCTTCAAATACAGCGTAGTCTTTACCTATATTAGCTCCTGGTATCATTCCAAGTCCACCTACAAGTCCTGAGCATAAGTCAGATACTATATCACCGTATAAGTTAGGCATAACCATTACATCGTATTTTTCTGGATTTATAACTAGGTTCATACAAGCAGCATCTACTATTAAGTCGTCGCTAGCTACATCAGGGTATTTAGCCGCGATATCTTTAAATGTATTTAAAAATAGTCCATCGCTTAATTTCATTATGTTTGCTTTATGTACACCTGTTACTTTCTTTCTATTATTGTCTTTTGCGTAGTTAAATGCAAATTCACATATTCTTTCGCAGGCAGGCTTAGTTATTATTTTTATAGTTTCTGCGCCGTAGTCACCTATTTTGTGTTCTATTCCTGAGTATAATCCTTCAGTATTTTCTCTAACTATTACTAAATCTATATCTTCATATCTAGATTTAATGCCTTTAAAGCTCTTTACAGGTCTTAAATTTACATATAAATCTAGAGTTTGTCTAAGTGTTACGTTTACGCTTTTGAATCCTTTACCTACTGGAGTAGTTACAGGTCCTTTTATAGCTATTTTATTTCTTTTTATAGCTTCTATTACGTGTTCTGGAAGAGGAGTTCCATATTCGTCCATAACGCCTGCTCCAGCGTCTACCTTTTCCCATTCTATATCTACACCAGTAGCCTCTACAACTTTTACCATAGCAGCTGCTACTTCTGGTCCTATTCCATCTCCTGGTATTAATGTTACTTTATACATTTCATATCCCCCTATTAAACAAGAATTTATAATTTTACCCAAAAGCTAGTTCCTTTAGTTATATTTATAACTTCTAAAATACCTTTAGGCAAATCCTCATATAAATTTTTTAATTTCAATATATCATAAAGCCCGACTTTTTCGTATTCATCGGCATTTACGAATTCCATAGGTATAATGTCGTTTTTTATTAAATTTTCTTTATGCATTTGATTAAAAGATTTTGCTATTATACCTTTTATTTTTAAATTTGAAAATACTTTTGCCACGATTTCATCAGAAGTTCCTTCTAAGAAATCTTCTCCTGCTACTATAAATCCACCTTCATTAAAAGTTACGCGGTCTATGAAGCCTTCATCTATTTTATTAAAGCACTTTTTAGCTAAAGCATCAATATTATTTTCATCTAGCGTGATGACATCATTTGTCGTTATATCGTCTTTTAATTTTATCATAACACCAGCTGTTATCTCATTGACATTTGATTTCATTACATCCTCCTAATGTCTAGGCTTATTAGAATATTCTATAGTCATTTTTTATATCTTGATATATTTGAACTAATTCTTTATCGAATAATTCTCTCTTTAATCCTACAGATACTTTACGAACTTCTTCTAATATTTGATTAGCTTCATCATTAGTAAGTTCTATAGAGTATTCTTTAAATTTATTCACTATTGCAGCTTTTCCAGAGTGTTTACCTATTACTATTTGTCTTTGAAGACCAACTTCTGCTGGGTCAAATGCTTCGTAGTTTTTAGGATCCTTTATAGCTCCATCTGCATGGATTCCTGATTCATGTCTGAACATGTTAGTACCAACTATTGCCTTCCATGCTGGTAATTGTCTACCAGAAGCTTGTGATACGTATCTAGATATTTCTACGAATTTAGTAGTATCTATATCTGTATCGTATCCATATACGAATTTAAGTGCCATAAGAACTTCTTCAAGTGCAGCGTTTCCTGCTCTTTCCCCTAGACCATTTACTGTACATCCTATATGATTTGCACCACCTATAACACCTGCTATAGCATTTGCAGTAGCCATACCGAAGTCGTTGTGTGTATGCATTTCTATATCGAAGTTAGTTGCTTTATGAATTTTTTCTATTTTTTCTCTAGTTGCGAATGGTTCCATAACACCAACTGTATCACAGAATCTAAATCTGTTTGCACCTGCTTGTTTAGCAACATTTATAAATTCTATTAAGAAGTCTGTATCTGCTCTAGAAGCATCTTCTCCATTAACTGATATGTATAATCCATTTTTATGAGCGAAAGAAACTGCGTTATACATGTTTTCTAAAACCCATTCTCTAGATTTTTTTAATTTATGTTGAATGTGTATATCTGATACTGATAAAGAAATTGCAACTGCATCAACTCCACAGTCTATAGATTGTTCTATATCTGAAACAACAGCTCTATTCCATGCCATTATGCTTGCCTTTAAGTTTCTCTTACATATTTCTTTGATTGTAGCTTTTTCATCTCCACCCATTGTAGGTATACCAACTTCTAATTGGTCTACACCTATATCACTTAGAGCTTGAGCTATAGCTATTTTTTCATGGTTTGCAAAAGCAACACCTGCTGTTTGTTCTCCATCTCTTAAAGTTGTATCAACTATCTTTATTTCTTTATTCTTGATTTTATCTTTTACGCACATTTTTTTTACCCCCTAAAATAATTATTTAAAAATTAAAGTAGTATACATAATGTATAACTTTATAAAAATGAATGAAATTTTTAAAAAGTTTCATTCATTTTTTTGTATTTGATATATTTTTTAATATCAAAACTTATTGCTAAATCCTTATACATCTTATTATATAACCATTATATGGAAATTGCACTATAATTTTAATTTTTTTTTTTAAGTTATTAATTATGAAAGTTTTTTTATAAAAATTGCAATTTTTACCATATAAATTTTATTATATTTGATTTTTTCTATATTTTCTTAGTAAGGGATAAAGGTTTTTAGGCTTTATAAATTATATATTTTTTAAAAGTTTTTTTTAATAAATAAAATTTTTTATAGAAAAAAGGCTTATATTAATATGAGAATTAATATAAGCCTTTTAATTTATTTTTAACAGCTTGCACTTTATTTATGAGTTGCTGTTATATCTACATCAGCTAAAGTTGCAACCATAACTGCTTTTATAGTATGCATTCTATTTTCAGCTTCGTCAAATACCTTTGAATATTTAGATCTAAATACTTCATCAGTTACTTCTAATTCAGCTAGACCGTATTTTTCGTATATTTCTCTACCTACTACTGTTTCTAAATCATGGAAAGCTGGTAAACAGTGTAAGAATATAACATTTTCATTGTTAGTTTTCTTTATCATATCCATGTTTACTTGGTAGTCTTTTAATAGGTTTATTCTTTGTTCGTATTGATCTTCTTCACCCATTGAAACCCATACGTCAGTGTATATAACATCTGCATCTACTACATCGTTTATATCTTCTGTTAAATGAATGCTTCCTTTAGTTTGCTTGCAAACTTCTTGCATTTCTTCTACTAATTGTTCATTAGGCCATAATTCTTTTGGTGCAAGAGATACGAATTTCATACCCATTTTTACGCAGCCTATCATAAGTGAATTACCCATGTTGTTTCTCGCATCTCCAACATATACAAATTTTATTTTATCAAATGGTTTGTCTACGTGTTCAGATATAGTTAGTAAATCTGCTAATATTTGAGTTGGATGGTATTCATCAGTTAATCCATTCCATACAGGCACTCCTGAGTATTTTGCTAAGCATTCAACTGTAGATTGTTTGAATCCTCTGAATTCTATACCATCGAAAAATCTTCCTAAAACCTTAGCAGTATCCTCCATAGATTCTTTTTTACCCATGTGGTTATCGTTTGGTCCTAAGTATGTAACTTGAGCACCTTCATCGTGTGCTGCAACTTCAAATGAACATCTTGTTCTTGTAGACGCCTTTTCAAATATTAAAGCTATATTTTTACCTTCTAGTAAATCTCCTTTTATTCCTATTTTCTTTTTAGTTTTTAAGTAGCTAGCTAATGATAAGAAATATTTTATTTCTTCCTTTGAAAAATCCTTTAATGTTAAGAAACTTTTCCCCTTTAAGTCTATTTTCTTTGCCATAACTTTGTCTCCTTTACTATTTATTATTGTCATTTTGAATGCCTTAATTAAAAAAGCCTCTTAGTATAAAACTAAGAGGCGACATCGCGCGGTACCACTCTAATTGATAAGATATCTTATCCACTCTAACCTTTAAGGCAGGTATACCGATTATCCTACTAAAAGTTCAAATAACCTTCTCAAAAGCTCTTTTCACAATGAACAGAATTATCAGGCTTCCACCGTCCCCGACTCTCTATAAACCTAATCCATGCTACTTTTCTTCATCACTGAATTTAGAATTATTTTTATTAATAAAATAATAATTAATTTTCCATCTATTGTCAATTATTATTTTTAAAAATAAATTAAATAATTATTCATAGACTACATATTCTTCCCAAATTTGCTCTAAATCGTGGAAGTATTTCTTTATATCGTCAGTTTCCTTCATAGCAACTGATATAATCAGTGCATTTGCTACACTCATAGCTGCTACTAGAGAATCTACAAATGACGCCATATTACTTTTAGCCAATAGTATATTATTTGATAAAGGTGCTACTGGCGCAAAAGAACTGTCAGTTATAGATACTATATATGCTCCCTTACTCTTTGCATATTTCGCAACCTGATGAGATTGCTTTGAATATCTTGGGAAACTAAATACTATTAAAATATCCTCTTCATTCATTCTGACTATTTGTTGATAAGGATCTCCCATGTCTATTCTGATAAGCTGGACATTGTCTAATATTACATTTAAATAAAATGCCAAATACTGTGCTACAGTAAATGAACTTCTCATTCCCAATATATATATTTTTCTAGATTTTAAAATTCTTGTAGATGCCTCTTCAAATGCCTTTTGATCCATATCCTCTGATGTAGCTTTTATATTGTCGATATCACTTTTTAATACCTTGCTTAGGATTGTAGAATCATCTGAATAATCTTCATTTGCCATTTCAACTCTTTGAACTGTAGTCAATTTATTTTTAATCAACTCTTGTAATCCCTCTTGTAATTTAGGATATCCAGCATAGCCTAGAGCATTTGCAAATCTAACGACTGTTGATTCACTTACTCCTACTGTTTCGCCTAATTTACTGGCTGTCATAAATGCTACTTTGTCGTAATTGTTTATTATATACTGAGCTATTAATTTTTGACCCTTACTAAGCCTCGGATATTGCGATTGTATTATATTTATTAATTGTTTGTTGTCATTTCTAGAATTTTTATCATCCATACATTTCCCTCTTTTCTATTGAATAGCTACAAACCTTCAAATCTATTATAACACTATTTTTATATTAATTTCTTGTAATCTTTAATTTATATATATAGTTAAATTTATCCTTTTTTTTCTATTAGTAGAAGCTCTGGCGGATTATTTATTTGATTTATAAATTTAGTGCACATTACATTGAAATAGTTTTGATCTAAGTTTTTTGTAAATTCGTAGACTGCTTCCTTTTCCTCCATTCCGCCTTCATGACCACTGTAAATTGCTATGCTCATAACTCCATTTGGCTTTAATAAATCGAGTCCCTTTTTTATCGCAGGTAAAGTCGTATCTGATTTTGTAATAATTTGATGCTTTGCCCTCGGAAGATATCCCAGGTTAAATACTACACAGGATACCTGCTCTTTTACGTATTTGTCCATATTTTGGTGCCCATCTAATATGAGCTCTACATTTTCTAGTTGTTCCTTTGTAATTTTTTTAGATGTAGATTTAAGCGCCTCTTCTTGAACATCAAATGCATATACCTTTCCCTTAATTCCTACTTTTTTGGCAAGGTATACTGTATCGTATCCATTTCCCATAGTTGCGTCTACTACTACATCGCCTTCTTTTACTATATCTTCTAGATAAAGTTTATTTACTTCTGTTACTTTATTTATATATTTGGCTCTCAACATGTAAATTCCTCTTTATTGTTTTTATTTTTAAATTAAATACTTTTTAGGTATTTTATTTCTTCTTCTGTCAAATATCTGTACTTTCCTATTTGACAGTCTTGTATTTTTATTTTACCCATCGCCACTCTTTTTAATCTAAGTACTGGATGATTTATCGCCTTGCACATCTTTCTTACTTGGCGATTTTTGCCCTCGTGTATTTTTATCTCTAAAATAGATATATCTTTTTTAGCGGAGGAATTAATTAAAATGAATGAGCATAAGGAAATAAAAAGCGACAGCGTTGCCAGCTTCACAATTGACCACGACAGGCTTTTAAGGGGCATATATGTGTCAAGAAAGGATAAGGTGGGCGGCGAAACCGTAACAACCTTTGATATTCGTATTAAAAGACCAAATATTGAGCCTGCAATGGACATTGCCGCAATACACACTCTGGAGCATCTTATGGCTGTGTATCTGCGAAGTGATGAA
>NZ_JBJDXL010000385.1:0-14238 GCF_051866655.1 Intestinibacter sp. | reverse complement strand
TATACGATGCATTATATGCATCTGTAAATCAAATCGTCTCTACTGACGGTGCAAAATGTATTATAGCGTTTACAGATGGACAAGATAATGTGAGTAGAGTTTCTTACCAAGCTGTAAAGGATTTAGCTCAAAGATATAAAGTTCCTATATACATAATAGGTATAGGTAGTTCACTTAATACATCAATATTGAGTGATATAGCTAATTCTACTGGAGGCTTTTACAAAAATATCACAGATGCAAGCTATATGGCAGGTGTTTACGACAGCATATTTAAAGAACAAAAATCTCAATATTTGCTAGAGTACACAACAAGCGAAAAATCTAAAGAAAGTGTAATCAGAAACCTATACATAAGATATATGTCAGAAAAAATGATGACTCGCAACACATATTCTTATATACCAGAGGAGCTTTTAGAGGTTAAGAACGGCTCAGCAAAATACAACCAAGATGGATATATATTTGCAGATAGTGACAGCAGATATTTAACTATTTCTGACTTAGAAAAATTATCAGATAAAGAGCTTCGACTTGCTCGTAATGAGATATATGCTAGAAATGGACGTAAATTTAATGACAAAGAATTGCAAAATTACTTCAATGGATGCTCTTGGTATAGAGGAACTATAGATCCAGATGATTTCGTTGATGAGACTATGCTTAATAAGTATGAAAGAGCAAATGCTTATTTAATTTTAGAATATGAAAATTTACAATAAGTCATAAGTAAATGCTACAGCAGAGAGTAATTATCTGTTGTAGCATTTTTCTATGCAAGTTATTTAATTTCTTCAAGAGACATATTTAATAGAGCCTTTAGTGCAGGAGATATCCATTTGTCTTTGTGATATATTACCTGCGCATATGTAAAAAATTCTGGACCATCGTAATTTATTTCTACTAATTGTCCATTTTCTATTTCTTTTTTTACTGCTATACGTGGTAAAAATGAGACACCAAATCCGCTTATAGCGTATTGCTTGATAGCTTCAATGCTTTCAAGAGATAGTATGGATTTGGGAGATACACCTATATCTGATAGGTAATTTTCAAAATCTATTCTATAGCTACATTCTCTATGAGTTAGTATTAATTTTTTTTCGCTTAATTTTGATAAATTTATTTTGCGTTCTTTGCTTAAATCATCGGAATTACTGCATATTAAGACTAGTGGCTCGCGATATAAGATTTTTGAAATTATATCTGGATAAGATACATTGTTTCCTAGGATAAATGCAATATCTATTTTGTTTTTCCTTATCATATCTGGGAAATCCTCGCAATTTCCGATTTTTAATTCTAGCTCGACTTCTGGATAAGAATTACAGTATTTTTTTAGAAATTCAGGAAGCTTATATACGCAAAGAGTTTCTGCCATTGCTATATTAAGTGTTCCAGATGGTGCAGGAGAGCCAGATAAATCGTGTTTAGCATCCTCACATAAATTTAGTATTTTTTCTGCATATGATAGTAATTTTTCGCCTTCATTAGTTAGAAATATTTTTCTTCCAAGCCTTTCGAATAATTTGCAATTTAGGTCGTTTTCTAGTAATTTTATTTGCTCTGATATGCTGGATTGTGCGAAATTTAATAAATCAGCTGTTTTGCTAAAGCTGAGAGTTTCAGCGACAACTACGAATGTTTTTAATTGTTTTAATTCCATTGAATTACCCTCCTAATATAGATTTTTGCAATTTATATATCGGTAAAATCGATTGTATATATAGTTATAATCTGTTTGAATGATATTAATTTAAATGATAACATAAAAATTAGATAAATATTAAAATATTTGAATTTTTATGGGGAGGTTTTTATATGGATATAGTTGTTGGTTTGTGTATTACATTTATTTCATTATTATTCTGTGTTTTTAAAGGCATATTTGTAGGATATCCATTGTTATTTGGATTTTGTATTTTTTTATATATTTCATGTAAGAGAGGATTTGCGATAAAGGATTTGATGAAGATGGCATTTGATGAGGGGAAACAATCTTTTATTGTTTTAGAGATATTTGTTTTAATTGGGATGATAACTAGCGTGTGGATGGCATCTGGGACAGTTCCATCGATAATATATTACGCTTTGAAGTATATAAATTTGAATTATTTTGTAGTTTATGCTTTTATAATAACCTGTATAGTTGCTTTTCTTTTGGGGACTTCTTTAGGAACAGTTAGTACAATAGGTATAGCGTTGATTTTGATTGCTAAAAGTGGAGGCATGAATGTAAATTTAGTTGCAGGGGCGATTTTGTCAGGAGCTTATTTTGGAGATAGATGCTCTCCTGTATCTTCGAGTGCATTTTTGGTGGCTAATTTGACTAAGACAGATATTTATACGAATATATCTAATATGTTTAAAACATCTGTAGTGCCGTTTATTATAACTGTTGTGCTTTACTATATTTTTTCAATTAACAGTAGTAATGATTTTGCACAGATAACTCTTGATAAGGAGATAGTATCTAGCTTTAAAGTAGGAATAGTTATTTTAATTCCGGCTATAATTATTTTGTTATTTGCTGCTTTCAAGGTAAATGTAATGATATCAATGTCTATAAGTATTGTTGCAGCTGTAGTTATCGCTATAATATTCCAAGGATATAGTCCTATGGAGGTTTTGAATCTATTGGTATTTGGATTTGAGATGGATCTGTCAAATAGTTTACATAGTATTTTAAAGGGTGGAGGAATTCTATCTATGTGGCAGGCTGCCTTTGTTGTTTTCTTGTCTTGCTCTTTATCTGGGATATTTACTGGAACAAATATGTTGAAAAGTGTGGAAGATTTAATGATGAAGGCAAGGGGAAGATTTTCGTTGTTTATTCATACGATAATTGTGAGCTTTTTAACTGCTGCATTTGGTTGTAATCAGTCTATTTCAAGTGTTTTGACTTATAATCTTTTACATAAGAGTTATGAAGCAAATGGCATGGATAATTATAAATTGGCTATTGATTTAGAGAATACAGGAATTACTTTGGCGGCTACTATTCCTTGGAATTTGTCTGTGTTTGTTCCAGCTTTGACTATGGATGTAAGTAATGTTGGACTTATTCCGTATGCATTTTATTTATTTTTGATTCCATTAGTTAATTTGCTACTTATAAAAATTTTACCTAATGGGAAATATGAAAAGTATCATAGAATGGGAGCTTAAGATCTTGTTTAAAAATTTAGTTTAGTATGAAGGATATGGGCTACAGTTAGTGTAGTCTATATTTTTTGGTAAAAAATAAGGATTTTAATTATGTTTATATATATAATAAATTATATGGAAAATATTTCTTCAAGATAAAAGAGGTTATTAGGAGGAGATTAAAATGAGTTTTGAATTTGACGCTTTGAAATACAGTTATCCATCAAGAAGAAGCTTAGTATATGGAAGAAAAGGTATGGTGTCTACATCACAACCACTTGCAGCTCAGGCAGGACTTGATATTATTAAAAAAGGCGGAAATGCAGTAGATGCAGCGATTGCTACAGCTATTTGTATGACTGTTTTAGAGCCTACTTCAAATGGAATAGGTGGGGACTCTTTTGCATTAGTTTGGATGAAGGATAAATTATACGGTTTAAATGCGAGTGGACATGCTCCAGAGCTTGCAAATGCTAAAGATATAAAAGCTAAAGGTTATAGTGAAATGCCAGTTCATGGATGGATTCCGGTTACAGTTCCAGGAGCAGTTTCTGGATGGGTGGAATTATCTAAGAGATTTGGAAAATTAGAGTTTGAGGAATTATTTGAGCCTGCTATAGAATATGCAGAAAATGGATACCCTGTATCTCCTGTGATATCTAGATTATGGGAGAATGAGTATGAAGAATTTTTTAAAGATACTAAAGATCCTTTATTTGATGAATGGAAGCGAGTTTTTTCTGATAATGGAAGAACACCTTCAGCAGGTGAAATTTGGACATTAAAATACCACGCAAAGACACTTAGAGAAATCGCAGAAACTAAAGGTGAATCTTTCTATAGAGGAGCTTTAGCAGATAAAATAGATGAGTATTCAAGAAATACAGGTGGTCTTATAAGAAAAGAAGATTTAGCTAAATTTAAAGCAGAGTGGGTTGAACCTATAAGTACAAGTTACAAGGGTTACGAAATTAATGAAATACCACCTAATGGTCATGGAATAGTAGCGCTTATGGCTCTTAACATAATGGAGGGGTTAGATGTAAAAACTCACGATGATGCAGAAACTGTGCATAGACAAATAGAAGCTATGAAGCTAGCATTTGTAGATGGGCAAAGATATGTATCAGATCCTAGATATATGAAGGTTACAAAGGAAGAGTTGCTTTCAAAGGAATACGCTGAAAAGAGAAGAGAATTGATAGGACATGATGCAATAATGCCAGAGTACGGGGATCCATCTTGTGGAGGAACTATATACCTTTGTACAGCAGATGGTGAGGGGAATATGGTCAGCTATATACAAAGTAACTACTGTGGATTTGGATCTGGTATAGTAGTTCCAGGTACAGGAATAGCGTTACATAACAGAGGAAACAACTTTAATTTAGATGAAAACAGCGAAAACTGCATAGGACCAAATAAGAAACCATATCACACAATAATCCCAGGATTTTTAACTAAAGACGGTAAACCAATAGGTCCATTTGGAGTTATGGGTGGATTTATGCAACCACAGGGACATCTTCAAGTTATGATGAATACTATCGACTTTGGTATGAACCCACAAGAAGCCCTAGATGCACCTAGATGGCAATGGGTAGGAGGCAAGAAAATTCAAGTTGAAAGAGCATTCCCATTTGCCGTTACAGAAGAATTGGTACGAAGAGCACACGAGATAACAGTGCTACCGGAGTCTACAAGCATGGGTCGTGGACAAATTATAATGAGAGACGAGCATGGAACTCTAGTTGGAGCTAGTGAACCTAGAACAGATGGATTTGTGGCTGCTTGGTAGAATAATTTTATAAGAATTTTACATAAAAACGCCCTATACAGATGCACAGTTGTTTATTTGTATAGGGTATTTTTAATTATTTTATGTATAAAAATTATTTTAGGTCTTGTCTAATAAAATTTAAATTCACTATTGTGTGAATATATTTCTCCTGCTTTTAAAATTGGAGAAGGTAGATAGCTAAACTCAAGTGCATTTGGTACAGATTGAGTTTCAAAGCATATAGCGCTGTATTTTTTTATAGGTCCAGATTTTGTATGTTGTATGCTAGGGATAGAGTTTCCTGTATATACTTGAGCTCCGCATTGGTCTGTGTATATATCCATTGATAAGCTATCATCTGGAGCACATAAAGTAGCAAATTTATTGTAATATGAATGTCTAGTATCAGCGTAAAAATGATTGTCTACATCCATATAATCTAAAGCAGATTTTATTTCTTTAAAATCTGAAAAATCAAAAGGAGTGCCTTTAATATCCTTTATTTTTCCATTTGCCAATCCATTTTCGTCTAAATCCATGTAGTAATCACCGTAAATCTTTAATTTGTGATTTAAAATGTCGCCATTTCCAGTTAAATTAAAATAAGAATGGTTAGTTATATTTACGGGACAATCTTTGGTAGTTTTTGCAGAATAATTTATTTTCAATGAGTTATTTTCTAGTGTATATCTTACTTTTAATAAAAATTCTCCAGGAAAACCGCCGTCTCCATCTTCAGATTTTATAGAGAGCAATATAGAGTTTTCTGTAACCTCTTCTACATCAAAAATGCGCTTATCAAATCCAGACTCACCACTGTGTAGGCAGTTACCTTTGTCGTTTTGAGAAATATTGTATTCTCGATTATTTATATAAAATTTTCCATTTGCTATCCTGTTGGCATATCTTCCACATACAGCTCCCATAAATAAAATATCTCTTTGATCTTCATATTGTTCTATATTGTCAAAACCCAATACAACATCGACTAATTTGTCATTTTTATTTTTTATAACGAGAGAATTAATAACAGCTCCGTAATTTAAAATAGTTGCATGGTTTTCTTTATCAGAAATAGTATACGAAAATACTTTTTTATTATCTTTAGTTATTCCAAATAATTTCATCAATTTACCTCGTTTTTAAAAATTTATATTTTCTTTTATTCTTATGTCAATAGAGACATAGTTGAATTCTTCTTCTGGTTTATTACCTGTAGATAAATAATCGAATAAAATATCTAGCGGTTTAGAACCTTGTAGCTTTGGCTGTTGACAAATAGTTGCTTTTATAATATTTTTTTCTATCATTTCCTTAGTTGTAGGAACACTATCAAAAGCAATACTTTGTATAGATTTATCTTTTCCAGCGGAAATTACAGCACGACAGCCTCCGTATACACCACCAGCTACAAAAAATAATGAATCTATATTTTTATTTTTTACTAATTCTGAAGTGAGCTCAAAGCTTTTTATATCATCATCGTTGTTGTATACTATGTCTATAATTTTAATATTAGGATAGCTTTCGTTTATACAATCCTTAAAGCCTTCTATACGTTCGCTATGACATAATACGTTTTGTGAACCACTTACTATACCTACATTTGCTTGACCATGAGTAATTAAATTCATCAAACCAGCAGCTGTTCTACCAGATAAATAATAATTACTTCCGACATAAGCTAGTCTTTTTGAATTTTCAATATCTGTATTTAAAGTTACTACAGGTATTCCCATATCGTATAATTCATTTATTTTATCCGCAATTTTCTTATCATTGAAAGGTGTTAGTGCGATTCCATTTACACCGTTTTCCTGAACTAGTGAATCAATAGCCTCCAACTGTGCATCTACGTTTATAGGGATATATTTTATTTCTATTGAACAATTGTAGTTTTCTAAATCTGTTTTCTTTTCTTCTATTCCAAGTTTTACTTCATCAAAAAATGGATTGTTGTTTCCGAATAATATAATTCCAAATTTTAAATTTTTCTTCTGTGCACTTAAAATTATTCCGGCTTTATTTGGTTTATAATTAAGTGTTTTTATGACTTCTTGTACTTTACGAGCTGTTTCGGGATTTACCATTCCGCGATTATTTATTACTCGATCTACAGTACCTCGGGATACACCTGCTAATTGAGCGATTTCTTTTATAGTGGCCATATTTCAACTCCTTTTTATTGTTTTATATTTATATTAAAAATTTATATTAAAAAAATAATTTATCATAGTTATAGCTTTTTAACATATATAAAATATCACAAATGAATATAAAAGTCAAATGTGCTCGAGCACAAAAAAATAAAAAAACTCTTGTATTCTTTTAGAAAATCGTTTACAATAAAAATGTGCTCGAGCACAAAAGGTTTTGAGCATAGATTTGAATGAGAAATAAACAGGAGGATACGAATGTTATATATAGGAGTTGACTTAGGAACGTCAGCAGTCAAGTTATTGTTAATGGATGAAAAAGGAAATATTAAAAATATAGTATCAAAAGAATATCCATTATCATTTCCAAAAAGTGGATGGTCAGAACAAAATCCAAAACACTGGTATGAAGAGTCTATAGAAGGAATTAAAGAATTAATTGCTTCTTTTGATAAAGGAGAGATAGCAGGGATAAGCTTTGGCGGACAAATGCATGGACTTGTACTATTAGATGAAAATGACAATGTAATTAGACCTGCAATTCTTTGGAATGATGGTAGAACAGGAAAAGAAACTGATTACCTTAACCAAGAAATAGGAACTAAAAATTTATCTAAATACACTGCTAATATAGCTTTTGCTGGATTTACAGCACCTAAGATATTATGGGTTAAAGAAAATGAACCAGAAAACTTCGATAAAATAAATAAAATAATGTTGCCTAAGGATTATCTTGCATATAGATTATCTAATACATTTTGTACAGATGTATCTGATGCATCAGGAACTCTTTTATTTGATGTAAAGAATAAATGTTGGTCAAAAGAGATGATGGATATATGCGAAATCAAAGAAGAACAATTGCCAAAAATATTTGAAAGCTATGATGTAGTTGGAAATTTAACTTCAGAAGTAGCAGGAGAACTTGGTTTATCAACTGATGTAAAGGTAATAGCAGGAGCTGGGGACAATGCAGCTGCAGCAATTGGAACAGGAACAGTAGGAGATTGTAGATGCAATTTATCTATAGGAACTTCTGGAACAATATTTATATCAAGTGAAAAATTTGGAGTTGATGAAAATAATGCTCTTCACTCATTTGCACATGCAGATGGAAAATATCATTTAATGGGATGTATGTTGAGTGCGGGATCTTGTAATAAATGGTGGATGGAAGAAATATTAAAAACTAAAGAATACGATAAAGAATTAAAAGAAGTAAAAAAACTTGGAGAAAATAAAGTATTTTTCTTGCCATATCTAATGGGAGAACGCTCTCCACACAATAATCAAGATGCTAGAGCTTGTTTTATAGGAATGAGTATGGATACAACTCGTGCTGATATGATACAAGCAGTACTTGAAGGTGTTGCATTTGGATTGAGAGATAACTTAGAGGTTGCAAAATCACTTGGAATGGATATAAAAAGCACAAAGATATGTGGTGGAGGAGCTAAAAGTGATGTATGGGTTAAAATAATTGCAAATGTATTGAATATGGATGTTGAAAGAATAGAAGTTGAAGAAGGACCTGCATTAGGTGCTGCAATGCTAGCTGCTGTAGGATGCGGAGAATTTGAAGATGTAAAAGAAGCTTCAGATAAAATAGTAAAAGTAGTAAAAACTGTAGGCCCAGATCCAAAGCTTGTTGAAAAATACGATATTGCTTATGAAAAATTTAAAAATATATATCCTACATTAAAAGATTTATACACTAAATTAATGTAAGCTACATAAAAAATTTAATAAATGAGGTGAATTATGGAAATTTTAAGTTTAGAAGATAAAGCATTTAAAAAATATGGTAAAGTTTTAAAGGATTATAACTTTAAACCGATACTAGATGTAATGAAAAATATAGAATGTCCACAAGGAGTTGAATATGAACCATCAGTTCCGATGCTAGAATATACAGAAAGCTTAAAGGTATTATCTGAGGAAGTATACGGTGGAATGCCTATACAAATTGGATATTGTAATGGGCATAACAACAAATTAAATGCATTAGAATATCACAGAGATAGCGAAATAAATATCGCTGCAACTGATATGATTTTACTTCTTGGATTACAACAAGATATAGCAGATGATTTTACATATGATAGTTCTAAAGTGGAGGCATTTTTAGTTCCAGAAGGAACAGCAGTTGAAATTTATGCAACTACTCTTCATTATGCTCCTTGTTCAGTTGAAGGAAAAGGTTTTAAATGTGTAGTTGTTTTACCAAAAGGTACAAATAGAAAAATTAATTATTCTGTACCAAAGCAAGGTGAAAATTCATTATTATTTGCAATAAATAAATGGCTTATAGCTCATAAAGATGCAAATATAGAAGATGCAATAAACGGAATACAAGGTAAAAATATAACATTGTAAGAAAATATTTAATTAAAAAATACAGAATATAAAAGGAGAATTTTAATATGAACAATATGCCAGAAATAAAAATAGGAATAGTATCAGTAAGTAGAGACTGTTTCCCAATGTCTCTTTCTGAAAATAGACGTAAAAACGTTGTAAAAGAATATAAAGCAAAATACGGTGAAATATTTGAATGCCCAACATGTGTAGAAAACGAAATACATATGAGAAAAGCTCTTAAAGAAGTTAAAGAAGCACAATGCAATGCTTTAGTAGTTTATCTTGGAAACTTTGGACCAGAATCATCTGAAACTCTATTAGCTAAAGAATTTGGAGGACCAGTAATGTTTGTTGCTGCAGCTGAAGAAGCAGGAGACAAGCTTTTAGACGATAGAGGAGATGCTTACTGCGGTATGTTAAACGCAAGCTATAACTTAAAGCTTCGTAATATAAAAGCATACATACCAGAATATCCAGTTGGAACTGCAAGTGAATGTGCAGATATGATACACGAATTTGAACCAATAGCAAAAGCTATATATGGATTAAATAATTTAAAAATAATATCTTTTGGACCAAGACCTCAAGATTTCTTAGCTTGTAATGCACCTATAAAACAACTTTACAACTTAGGTGTAGAAATAGAAGAAAACTCAGAATTAGATTTATTTGAAGCATTTAATAAACATGAAGGCGATGCTCGTATTCCTAGTATAGTAAAAGAAATGGAAGATGAATTAGGTTGTGGAAATAAAAAACCTGAAATATTATCAAAATTAGCTCAATACGAACTTACATTACTTGACTGGGTTGAAGGTCATAAGGGAAGCCGTGATTTTGTAGCTATAGCAGGTAAATGTTGGCCAGCTTTCCAAACTCAATTTGGATTTGTTCCTTGTTATGTAAATAGCCGTTTAACAGCAAAAGGTATACCAGTTTCATGTGAAGTTGATATATACGGAGCACTTAGCGAATTTATAGGTACAATAGTTAGTCAAGATACAGTTACTTTATTAGATATAAACAATACTGTTCCTAGTGATATGTACGAAGAAGAAATAAAAGGAAAATACAGCTATGAATTAAAAGATACATTTATGGGATTCCATTGTGGAAATACAGCAGTTGGTAAATTATCTTTCTGTGAAATGAAATACCAAAAAATAATGGCTCGTTCTCTACCAGAAGAAGTAACTCAAGGAACTTTAGAAGGAGATATAGTTCCAGGAGATATCACATTCTTCCGTCTACAAAGTACATCTGATGCAAAACTTCGTGCATATATAGCACAAGGAGAAGTTCTTCCAGTGGCTACTAGATCTTTCGGCGCTATAGGTGTATTTGCTATACCAGAAATGGGTAGATTTTACAGACATGTTCTTATAGAAAAGAATTATCCACATCATGGTGCAGTTGCATTTGGTCATTTTGGAAAAACATTATATGAAATATTTAAATATCTAGGTGTTGCTGTAGATGAAATAGATTATAACCAACCAAAAGGTGTTAGATATAAAACAGAAAATCCTTTCTGCTAGAGAATAAAATACAAATCGGAGGAGTAAAGATGGATTTAAATGCAAATACTAATATAGAAATAAAAAGTGAAAAAGTATCTATGCGAGAAAAATTATGCTACGGCGTAGGAGATGTAGGTGCTAATTTATGTTGGACTACAGTTGCATCGTTTTTATTAATTTACTGTACAGATGTAGCTGGATTGGCATCAGGAATTTTAGGTACAATAATGTTGGTTGCCAGAGTCTTTGATGGTTTTTCAGATTTATTTATGGGAGCATTAATAGATAGAACTGATACTAAATGGGGAAAAGCAAGACCTTGGGTATTATGGAGTGCACCTCCACTAGTTATAAGTTTGATTATGATTTTCTCTATACCAAATATAAGTGATAATGGAAAAGCAATATATTTACTTGTAGTTTATATTTTTATGGCAGCAGTTTGTTATACAGCAAATAACTTATCTTATAATACAATGTTATCTTTAGTCACAATAGATCAAGATGATAGAAATACGATGAATTCTATACGTTTTACACTTACAATGATAGCTCAATTATTAATAAATGTAGTTACTATACCTATAGTTACAGCTTTAGGAGGAGACCAAAGGGCATGGACTACATTGAGTATTATATATGCAATAATCGGATTTATAGCATTCTTTACTACATTCATAGGAACTAAAGAAAGATATAAACCTGTAAAAAAAGAAAAAGTTAAAAGAGAAAAAGGAAGTATAATAAAAACTTTTAAAATTCTTTGCACAAACAAATATTTCATACTTATAACTTTAGCATTTTGTGTTATATATATATCATTAGGACTTACAAGCGGTTCTAGAATATATTATGCAAAATATATACTTGGCGATGAAATAATAAATAGTTACATGACATTATGGAACTACATACCAACTATATTAGCTATGCTTTTAATGCCTATGCTTATAAGAAAATATGGTAAGATAAAAGTATTATTTACAGGATTTTTATTCTATGGAGCAGGATTAATTATAGAAATAATGGCTCCAACAACTCTTTCTATGATATATTTAGGATTAGTATTACAAGGTATTGGACATGGAGCTATGTATTCTTGCTTATTTGCAGTAGTAGGAGATGTTGTAGAATACAGCGAATGGAAAGATGGAATTCGTGAAGAAGGATTGACATATAGTATCACAAGCTTTGGAATGAAGTTTGGTACAGGAATAGGAACAGCAGCATTAGGTTGGATATTAGCATTAGGAAAATATAACGGAACAGCAGCAGTACAAGCAGCTTCAGCTTTAGTTGCTATAAAAGCATTATTCTTATATTTACCATTAGTTATAACAGTAATAGTTTTAATAATATGGTATGCATTTATGGGAATTGATAAAATTTATCCAACTATAAAAAGGGATCTAGAACAAAGAAGATTACAAGACTATACACAAAATTAGAACAATAAAATAATAGATTTTTAAACCGTTCATTCTAAATTATTAATAGATTTAGAGTGAACGGTTTATTTTATTAATATCATTTAAAAATTATCCCCTAATTGTCTTGTAAATAGAATTCACAGTATTTATATGATAATTATAACAGTTTGAAGAGTATGTTTTTAGAAAAAAATATTAAATAATGTAAATGAGTGTATAGAATACATTAATTTGGCAATAATTTAAATATGAATAGTGTGTAACTTTTGAATATGAAAGGGGTATTTTTATGGATAAGAAAGAATTAACTAAAGAATTTATATATAAATGTGAAAAAACTAGAAAAAATAACAGCAAGAAAGATAAACCATTGACAGACAATGATATAATGAAATATGAAATAGCATCAGAATTAGGATTAATTGATAAGGTAAGCGAGAAGGGCTGGGCAGGCTTGACTGCAAAGGAAGCCGGTAGAATTGGCGGAATACTTACAGCGCGTAAGAAGAAAATGAAAAAAGAAAATAAGGGGAATGATACAGAGGATGGATCAGTATAGAGATTTTGCGTTCGTCTATGATGAATTGATGGACGATGTTGATTATGAAGGATGGATAGATTATATAGAGCAAATAATCGAAAAAGAAAATGCAAAAGTTAAAAATATCTTGGAATTAGCCTGTGGAACTGGTAATATAACAATACCACTAGCTAAAAAGAACTACGATATAGCAGGCATAGATATTTCAGACGAAATGTTAAATGTAGCTAGAAGCAAGGCAGAAAAGGAAAACATAGAACTAGTTTTATTAGAACAGGATATAGCAGAGCTTGATTTTGATGTGACTAATTTAGACTGTGTTTTATGTGCATGTGATGGATTTAATTATATAACTTACGATGAAGATTTAATAAATATATTTTCTAAAACTCATGAATTACTAAAAGAAGAAGGTATATTTATTTTTGATATTAGCTCATTTTACAAGTTATCTACAGTATTAGGAGATAATATGTATGGAGAAAATAGAGAAAATGTATCTTATATGTGGCAAAACTATTTCGATGATGAGCAAAATTTAGTTGAGATGGAGCTTACTTTCTTTGTGGCTGACGAAAATGGTAAATACGATAAGCATGAAGAGGTTCATTTGCAAAGAGCTTATACTGAAGATGAGATAATCGATATGCTTGAAGAAGCTGGGTTTTCTGATGTTAAGGTTTATGGTGATTTTACTTTTGAAAAGCCTGAAGAGGACAGTGAGAGAATCTTTTTTGTATGTAGAAAGTAAAATTTTAAAAATATGAAGATTACAATGTAGAAATTTCAAATTGACTTAATAAAATATGGAGGAATAACAATGAAGGATTACGTAATAAAAGCTACAGGTGGCAACGATGAGGTTAGAGCTTATGTAGCTACGACTAGAGAAATGGTAGAGACAGCTAGAATAAACCACAATACAACAAAGGTAGCAACAGCAGCATTGGGAAGAACTTTAACTGCTACTAGTATGATGGGTCTTATGATGAAAAATGAAAATGACGAATTAACAGTAATAATCAAAGGTGGAGGTCCAATAGGAACTATACTTGCCACATCTGATGCAAAGGGTATAGTACGTGGATATGTACAAAATCCTGATGTAAGTGTAGAAAATTATCCAAATGGTAAATTAAACGTAGCAGGTGCAGTAGGTACAGATGGATATGTACAGGTTATAAAGGATTTAGGATTAAAAGAACCTTATATAGGATCTTATCCATTAGTTAGTGGAGAAATAGCAGAGGATTTCACTCATTACTTTGCTTTATCAGAGCAAACTCCTTCAGTAGTATCACTG
>NZ_JBJDXL010000384.1:0-3126 GCF_051866655.1 Intestinibacter sp. | reverse complement strand
ACCTTATTACTGATGTATCACTTACATCTAGCTCCTTAGCTAATTGAGCTAAAGTTACAAAACATACATGAGATAAATTATTCAATATATATTCCCCTATTTTTTTTTCTGTTTTTGTAAGTTTTACATTTTTTATCCTTTTTTCCAAAAAAATCATTTTCTAAATTTCTCTCCTTTAAGAAACTCCTTATTCTAAAATCTATAAATATGATTTTTAATCACTTGACTATCAAATGCGATAACCTTTCCTATGTGTTATAAAAAAGAGGCTAAATTAAAGCCTCTTTTTTTAATCTTATTATCATTATCTACAAAAGTATCTTATTTAAAACTCATTTATCAAATTAATAATTAAACAAAACTCTTTCATCTATATCAGCTATTGTAGCACATCCAGTAAGTCTCATAGTAGCTTCAAGCTCAGATATTATCTTATTTACATAAATTTCTACACCTTCAGTACCTCCACCGAATGAAGCAGTTACAAATGGTCTACCTATTAAAACACCATCAGCTCCTAGAGCTATTAATTTTAATACATCTACACCTGTTCTAACTCCACCGTCTGCAAGTATTATAGTTTTACCTTTTACTGCTTTAGCTATTTGAGGTAATACGTCTGCTGCCCCTGGAGTACAATCTAAAACTCTACCACCGTGATTAGATACAACTATTGCATCTACACCAGCTTCTGCAGCTAATATTGCTTCATCAGGAGTCATAAGTCCTTTTAATATGAAAGGTAGCTTTGTAGCTTGTTTTAATTCTTTTATTTTATCTAAAGTTTTAGGTTCTACATTCTTTCCATGTAATGATAATGTAACTAGTCCGCAAGCATCTACGTCTACACCTAGAGCAAATACACCTGCATCTTCAGCTAATTTCATTTTTGAAATTATTGCGTCGTTTTCCCATGGTTTTATAAATGCTATACCGTCTGCATTTTTTTCTTTTAATACTTCTAGGTTATCTGTTAAGAAAGTTTCTATCGCTGTATCTCCTACCATTGGATATATTCCAGCTTTTAAGCATCCTTCTATTACCCATGCTATGTATTCTTTTTCTGAGTATTTTCCACCCATATTTAAAGTTGTTCCAGATACTGGAGCTGCAAATATAGGAGCTTTCATTTTTTTACCAAACATTTCTACTGATGTATCAGGATTTTTTACATCGTGTAGTACTCTCATATTTATTTTGATTTTTTCTAAGCTTTTTATGTTTTCAGTGAAAGCTGAACCTGTTCCTTTTCCACCCATTCCAGGTACTTCTCCAGAACATACTACACCGTTACATGTTTTACATACTCTACAGCTTCCATTTAAATTTTCTTTTGCATTTTTTAGAACTTCCTTGTAATCCATTTCTTTATCCCCCTAAAATAATCGTTTTGAATTTTCCATGAATACTTTTAATATTTCGTTTTCATATCATCATAATTATAGCACATTTTTTAAGAAACTTTTCCTATGAATTGGAGTTATTCCATATTTTTCGATAGCCTCGTAATGTTCCTTTGTTCCATAGCCTTTATGGTGTTTAAAGCCGTATTGTGGATATATTTCATCGTACTTATACATAATTCGATCCCTAGTCACTTTTGCTAGTATGCTAGCGGCTGCAATTGAAATTGACTTTGCATCTCCTTTTATTATTGGAAATTGTTTTATATCTAAATCAGGAATAGTTACTGCATCTAAAAGTAGATAATCAGGCTTTTTATTTAATGCATTTATGGCCTTTTTCATAGCCATATATGTCGCATTTAAAATATTATATTCGTCTATTTCTTCGTTATCCACTATCCCTATACCGTAGTCTAACGCTTGTTCTTTTATTACCTCGAATAATTCGTCTCTTTTAGCCTCAGATAGTTTTTTAGAGTCGTTTACATAAGGTATTTTAGTATCCTTTTCAAACACTACTACACTTGCCACAACCGGTCCTGCTAGTGGTCCTCTACCTGCTTCGTCAACTCCTCCTATATATACATATCCATTTTTATATCCTTCATTTTCAAAAGTGTTTATAAGCTCAAGTCTCTCTTCTTCTTTTTTAATTTTTTCTAATTTTTTGCCTAAACTCTTTGCCAAATTTTGAACTGATTTTCTATCGTCTTGATTTAATATATCTATGTATTTTTGATATTCCTCTTCTTTTAAATTTTCTATAATAGCTTTAATTTCTTTTACGCTTTTATTTTTCATAAGCCACCTCTATTTTTATTGATTAATTTTACAAATATTATATCTAAATTTATTGTACTCTATAAGTAAAAAATCGCCAAGTAACTCCATAAAATAAATTACCTGGCGATTTGTATTTTAAACTGCTATTTCTTCATCTTCTTCGCATTCTTTATTTTTATTTATTTTTATAAAATACCCAGCAATTCCAGCTATAAATGTAGGAAATACCCAACAGAAGCCTAGATTTGCAAGAGGTAGCATTTTTAAAAATGCTATATCTATACCTAAATCATTAGCTGCCATAAGCACCCCCATAAATAGTGCCGTATAAGTTGAAAACTTTACTATATTGTCATTTTCAACGAACCTCTTAAATATAGTCATAACTATTAAAACTATTGTCGCTGGATATATTAAGCTAAGTATTGGAGCCGAAATTTTTATTATAGATTCTACGCCTAAATTAGATATAACTAAACTGAACAAGCATACTCCTATTACTAATTGCCCGTATTTTAATCTTTCATTGGTTGCCTTTGAGAAATACTCAGCTGTAGCTGATGTAAGACCTATAGCTGTTGTCAAGCATGCTAAGCTGACTATTAAAGATAATATTATTTTCCCAGGTGTCTTAAGTAGAGTACTTGTTATTGCAACTATTAAAGATGACTGAGAAACATTTATATCGTACACAGATGATACTGTAGCTCCAAGATATGTAAGACCTCCATATACAACTGTAAGTCCTATTGCAGCTACAACTCCTGCTTTTAATAATATATCGATTCTGTCTTTTTCTTCTTTATATCCTTTTTGTGCTAAACTCTTTATTAAAACAGCTGATAAGCATATAGCACCTAATGCATCTAATGTCTGATATCCTTGCAGTATACCTTCACTAAACACGTTTTGGATAGCTGCCTTTTCTAAATTTCCT
>NZ_JBJDXL010000383.1:0-3147 GCF_051866655.1 Intestinibacter sp. | reverse complement strand
AAATATGAATTTTGCTGATAATGGGCTACATTTGCTTACAGAGGAAATTATCTACATTGGAAGTAAGATTAATTTTGATTCTATTTTAGATATCCCTCAAGATGATAAAAAAAAGGAGAAGTGTGATGAATATACAAAAGAAGATTTTTTAAGAGAGGTTTATATTGATGATGAGAAATATGATCTTTTAGTTGGTATTCTAAATAGAAAGAAAAATATAATACTTCAAGGTGCGCCTGGTGTAGGCAAGACATTTTTATCTAGACGTCTGGCGTACTCTATATTAGGAGCAAAGGACGATGATAAAGTTAAGTTTGTACAATTTCACCAAAATTATTCATATGAAGATTTTATAATGGGATATAAGCCTTGTGAAAATGGATTTGAGCTTAAACACGGAGTATTTTATAATTTTTGTAAAAAAGCCGAAAAAAATCCCAAGGATAAATATTTCTTCATCATAGATGAAATTAATAGGGGAAATATCAGTAAAATATTTGGGGAGCTCATGATGCTTATAGAAAATAGCTATAGAGGTATGGAAATAGAGCTAGCCTATGGAGGAGAAATGTTTAGTGTACCTCAAAATATTTATATAATCGGGATTATGAATACTGCTGATAGAAGCATTGCGATGATTGATTATGCACTTAGACGTAGATTTAGTTTCTTTGATGTGAAACCTGCGTTTGAAAGCGATAGATTTTTGAGTTATATAGAAAGCTTGAATAATGAAAAAGTTTCAAAGTTAGTCGACACAGTAAAATTGTTGAACGAGGATATAATGGAGGATTTTTCTCTCGGCGAAGGATTTTGCATAGGGCATAGTTATTTTTTTAGTGGTGATTTTACCGATAGATATATTTACGAAATAGTTGAATTTGATATAATTCCTCTTTTGAGGGAGTACTGGTTTGATGACTATGATAAGCTAGAAAAATGGGAAAAAGCTTTAAGAGATATAGTCGAGTGATTGTGTGGTGTGAGCTATGATAAAGGATAGAAGTATTTTTATAAAGAATATATACTACATGTTAGCTTATGTATATACAGATTTAATTCAAAAGGACTATAGAGATATTGCAGTTGAAAAATTTGAAAATACAGGTGATATTTTATCAGTTATTTTGTTTAAAATGGTTTCTAAACAAATGAAACGAGGCATGATAAAAAAATATATAGGAAAACACGAGGAAACAGAAATTCTAAAAGGAAAGATAAATATATCAGAGAGTATAAAGTTAAAGGCAAGTAATAAAAACAAGCTCTATTGCGAATTCGATAAGTTGTCTATAAATAATTATTTGAACAGTATAATAAAAACTACTATCAAAGCTTTAATTTTGTCAAAGGATATATCAGAGCAAAATAAGAAAAATCTAAAAAAGCTGATGTTTTTATTTTCAGATGTAGATTTAATAGGGGTGGATAAAATAAGATGGAGTGATATCGATTACAATAGAAATAACAAGAGCTATATAAGTATAATAAATATATGCTATTTAGTTTTGAATGATTTATTGCTGTCTACAGATGATGGACAGTACAGGTTAGCTAATTTTTTTAGTGAAAAGAAAATGTACAGCTTGTACGAAAAATTTGTATTGAAATACTATCAAAAGCATTATCCCAATCTACACCCGAGAGCTTCAAAGATAAAATGGAACTTAGACGATGAAGCAAATCAATTTTTGCCTGAAATGAAGACAGATATAACACTTAAAGGCAAGGATAAAATCTTGATTATAGATACAAAATACTACGAGAAATCTATGCAGACTATGGATTTATACAACAGTAGGAGTATTCACTCAAATAATTTATATCAAATATTTACTTATGTAAAAAATAGAGATACTGATAAATCTGGGAATGTATCTGGACTACTTTTATACGCAAAAACAGATGAAAGTGTAATTCCAAATGGTGAGTATATGATGAGTGGAAATAAGATAATGGTGAAAACTTTGGATTTAAATACAGAGTTTAAATTTATAGCTCAGAGCTTAAATGAAATAGCCGAGGATCTGATGTAAAAGGAAAATTATGGTTGAAAAATTCTTCAAAAAGGTATATAACATATAAATATAATTTAAAAAAATTTATTTAAAGTGAATAGAAGGTTTGGGGGAGATACTATGAGTTCACTTATAACAATAGATTGGGATTATTTTATGGATTATATGAATACATGGAATGGTTCGTATATAGAAAACGAGACAAATATATACAAGCATTGGTATAAAAAATATTTTGAAGAAAAAAATAGGGGTATTGACATCACAAAACATATGAGTGTAGGCGGTGAGGTCGACGAATTTTGGGATAAATTAAAGAAAAATGTAAACTTTAAACAAAATACAAAAATACTGCTTACAGAATCACATCTAGATGCATATAAAATCGCTGTAGAGCAAGGCGTCGATTCGGTTTTTTCATTTGATTCACATTCTGATTTAGGATATGAAGGTCTCGATTCATTTAAATTTGAGGTCAACTGTGCTGACTGGCTTGGAAAATTAATTTACGAAGGCAAAATAAACCAAGCAAATATAATTTACGGTCCTTATACAAATGAATATCCAGAGGAATTTGATGAAATCAATAAAAAATACGATATAAACTACTTGAGCTTGGATCAAGTAAAATGCGACGATCCATGTGAAATTGTGCATATATGTAGGTCAGGATGTTGGAGTGCTCCTTGGTTAGATAAGAGATTTATGGCTTTTGTGTACGAATCAGGATTTGAATTTGAAAATATAGATATAAAAGAAAGAAAATGGGATCCAAAGGGAATTAGTCTTGCCGAACAGATAGACTATATGCTTTATGGGTAAAATTACGAGCCTGCAAGATTTAAAATATTTTGCAGGCTTTATTACTGTATTAAAAGCAATTAAATTATATAATTAAAGTATATACGAATTTTAAATATATTATAAATTGAGAGGTGATTAAATGAAAGATGCAATTTATTTGGAAAATGTAGATAAATACTACGGGAAGAAAAAGGTTTTAGATAATATTAATTTAAACATTCCAAAAGGATGCATATTTGGGCTTTTGGGTCCATCTGGATGTGGAAAAACTACGACTGTCAAAATAATAGCGGGTATTTTAAAGAAGGATTCAGGAAATGTTGTA
>NZ_JBJDXL010000382.1:12329-14401 GCF_051866655.1 Intestinibacter sp. | reverse complement strand
TTCATGGTATCTATATTCATCTCTAGACCCAAATTGAATATTTCCATCTAAAAATAATCTGACATCGTCTTTGTACTTTGTCATGACAATTCTCTGGTATTCGGTTTGTTTTGAATATATAACCTTGTCTCTGTACATTTTATCCTCAATAGTTTTTGATAAGTCCTCTGAGAAAAACGTACCTAGAACCATTATAGTTAAGAAAGCGGCCATTATATATTTGAATTTTTCGTAATTGAATATATACTCCTTATATGACAATAATATCAATATAGCTACTAAAATATTGACGCTTCCAACTAAAAATGAAGTTGTAAAATATCCCAACTGAGGGAGCAATAACAAAGGAAATACTATAGATCCCACAAGTCCACCTATATAATCGAAGCTGAAAATATTCGATAAAGTAACACTTAAATTACTTTTATTCTCCTCCATTATTCTGGTCAACAGAGGAATTTCAAGCCCTACCAATATACCGATAATGACGATTAAGAAAAGCATAACTATAGTATATGAGCTCAAGTATGCATTGGCAGAAAATAAAATTACAGATGACAGTCCACCGAATATACCAACTGATAATTCAACTCGAATCAGCCAATCAAATAACTTATCCTTTATGTACTTAGATATATAAGAGCCCATTCCCATTGCAAACATATACAGCCCTATTGTAATAGAAAATTGCTTGATACTATCGCCGATTAAATACGAGCTTATTGCGCTGATCAACACCTCATATATTATCGAGCAGCCAGAAATAATTAAAGTCGTCAGCATCAAAATTTTGTAATTAAAATTTTTTTCTTTCATACCCTAAACTATAACTCCACTTATTATAATCGCTATGCCTATAAATAACCCAGCAACAACTAATCCTGCAGCAGTATTGCCTCTTAATACTTCATTTCCCAAATCGTATTTTCTATTAAATAAAGAAGTTATTTTATATCCCGCCATAAGCGATAATATTCCTAATATGTAGTATAAACCTACAACACCTATATCTTGGATTAGTGTAAGTTCAACTGCTTCTGTAGCAGGTGAAGCGACTGAGGCTTTAAATATAATCCCTACACTTATCGAAATTGATGCCATAATTAAACCTACTGCATTGTTTCCTTTTTTAATTTCCTCTGGAAAATATCCAGGAACGACTAAATCGACTAACATGCTGCCTACTATCATAAGCCCTATACCAAGAGCTAAATATATTAATATAATAATTATTTCAAACATAAATTTCTCTCCTATATTATTTTATTTTCCGAAGCTAAGTCCGCCACCTGCAAATCTTCTAAATCCAGAGCTGCCACTTCTTATAGATCCAGATTTTCTTATAGCATTGCAATCCTCATGAGTTACACGGCATTTTGTAGTATTTGTACAACACCATGCTGGGTTTGATGGACTGCAATTGTTCTGTCCACAATTTTTTCCAACATTAATGCCTATCATAATGATGAAAGCTATTGCCATGCATGCTACTAGACCTATTATTGGCAGTGCTGTTTTTTTAGAGTGATTAGAATTAGAGCTATTATAAGATTGATATACACTTATAGTATCAATATTTATGCGTTTTCCCAGGCTGTATTCAGTTTCGCCATTTTCCCATGTTTCTATACTTGCAACATTTTCATCGTTGCTTGAGTAAAACTCAACAAAGCTCACCACTTCCCCTAAATCAACATCGGCATTTCCTGAAAATGATTTTACCTTTGATGTACCTGAGTATGTTTTACCAGAGGAAAATTCGCCTTTACAGGTATCGAATTTTTTTCTGTTAATACCTTCATAAAGATAAGCTTCTTCGTTTTCAATTTCTAACCATTTTACTTTTTTATCGCTTAAGGATTTGAGTGTGTACTCTGTATATGAACCTTCTGTGTAAGTATATTCTACAATTTCTATACATTTAAATCTTTCATCGATAATTGCAACTTCACTGTTTAAATTGATTTCATTCATAGGAGCCCCCCTTTTTGTGACATATATTTCAATTATATCATATAGTTGACAAATAAAAATTATCTATAATATAATTGTATTATAGTATTAATACAATT
>NZ_JBJDXL010000382.1:0-12229 GCF_051866655.1 Intestinibacter sp. | reverse complement strand
TTTGGAGGGTAATATGGGGAAAACAGATAGAAAATTAACCAAAGCAGAGGAAAAGAGAAAGAAAATATATGAAGAAGAAAAGCAGAAATTAATAGAGGATGGATATACTGAAAGGGATTTAACTATAGGCATAGTATATGCAAATGTCATGGCATTTGTTTTGGGATTGCCAATAATTATAGTATTGGGGATATTCTTTTTTAAATATAATTTAGGTAATTCTGAGGTGAGCTTCATATTTACAATAAAAGAAAGCATGGTATTTTTAATATCACTTTGGGTTTTAATTGTTGTACATGAGTTGATTCACGGTGCATTTTGGGCGATTTTTGCAAAGGAACATTTAAAATCTATAGAATTTGGATTTATTGTACAATATTTAACACCTTATTGCTGTTGTAAAGAGGTTTTGACAAAAGGTCAGTATATAATCGGAGGAATTATGCCTACTGTACTTTTAGGGTTAGTACCAGCTGTAGTAGCTATTTTTAGTGGTTCTTGGCTTGTATTTGTAATAGGCTGTATTATGATTTTGTCAGGCGGTGGAGATATGACTATAGTGTTGAAATTAATTATGTACCGCAGTCAAAAGCAAGATATATTATATATGGATCATCCTTATGAATGTGGGCTTGTTGTATTTGAACGATAAATTGTATTATAATATTTTTAGAACACTAATAAATGTGTAAGAGGATATTAGGGAGGTAATAAAATGATAATCGATTTTAATAAAGTTGAAGAAAAAGCAATACCAAATTTCAAAGGTGGAGAAAAAGAATTCCATGCGAAAATGAATGTAGATGAAAAAAATAAAATAATAAGCGGTAAATTATTACCAGGCGCATCTATAGGTTTACATACTCATGAAACTAATAGCGAAATAATATTCTTCAAATCAGGAACAGGAAAAGTAATATACGATGGAGTAGAAGAAAGAGTATCAGCTGGAATATGCCATTATTGTCCACAAGGTCATTCTCATACATTAATAAATGACAGTGATGCTGAATTAACTTTCTGTGCTGTTATACCAGAACATAATTAATTTAAAATAGAAATAATCGATTAAAATGGAGGCCAGATAAGGACCTCCATTTTATTGTATAAATTATAAAACTCTATAAACCTTTGCAGTAAAGGCAGGTAGAGAAACTGATGCCTTGAAGCTTTCTTTTTCATCTTTAGGAGCTTCGATTTTTATAGACTTTACAGTTTCATTAGAGTATTTAGTGTGCCCACCGTATTTTTCCCAGTCAGTATTTAAAATTTCTTCTAATATAACTGGTTTATCGAATTTTACTTCATAATCTTCATAATTACAGCAGAAAGTATTTAAGAAAATTACAAGTGTTTCCTCCTTTGACTTTCTTTGATATACATATACACATTTTTCTGAATCGTCAGCTTGTAGCCATTCAAAGTTTTCGCGAGAGTATTCATTTTTATAAAGAACAGGTGAATTTAAATACAATTCATTTAGCTCAGATATAAATTTTTTAAAGGAATCGTGTGCAGGATATTTTAATAGCATCCAGTCGAGTTCCTTTTTTTCGTCCCATTCTCTAAAATGACCTAGTTCATTTCCCATAAAATTCAGCTTTTTACCAGGATGAGTAAACATATAGGTATAAAGTACTTTAGCCTGATCGAATTTATCTTCGTAAGTACCCCACATTTTGTCTATGATAGTTTTTTTACCGTGAACAACTTCATCATGTGAAAAAGGAAGAAGGAATTTTTCATTGTAAAAATACATCATAGAGAAGGTTATATTATTGTAAAAATCGCCCCTCTTCCAAGGCTTTATTTCAAAATAATCAAGTGTATCATTCATCCAGCCCATATCCCATTTGTAGTCAAATCCAAGACCACCTTCTTCAACAGAAGTCGTTACTTTAGGATAATCAGAAGAGTCTTCGGCTATCAGCATGACATCGCTGTGAAGCTTGTTTAGAGTAGAATTCATATTTTTTATAAACTCAACTCCGCCTTCGTTTATGCCGCGGTTGGAATCGCCCTTCCAATATATAAGGTTGCTTATAGCATCCATACGAATTCCATCTATATGATATACTTCAATCCAAAAGTTCGCTACGGATTGAAGGAAGCTTCTGACTTCACCTCTATAGTAGTTAAAGCTATGAGAACCCCATTCTGTATATCCTGTGTCGTTGCTTGGATATTCGTAAAGAGCCTCTCCGTCAAATTTTCCAAGTCCATATGAATCAAGTGCAAAATGAACAGGAACAAAGTCCATTATCACACCTATATTTTCTCTATGACATAAATCTATAAATTCCATCAAATCAGCTGGCTTACCGTATCTAGCAGTAGGGCTAAAAAATCCAGTAACTTGATATCCCCAAGAGCAATCAGAAGGATGTTCACATAGAGGTAGTATTTCTATATGAGTGTAGTTATTTTCTTTTACGTATTTTATAAGCTCTGGTCCTATTTCCATGTAATTAAACCATTTTTCTGAAATATCTATTTCTGAATCACAGTCGATATCTGATTTTTGTTTTGAGTCGTGCCCAAATTTGGCTAAATTTTTATGCTTCCAAGAACCAAAATGAAGTTCATATATATTTAGAGGCTTATCAAAATTTTTAGTTCTGTTTGTAATCCATTCTTTATCACTGAATTCATAAGTATTTAAATCGACAATTCGAGAAGCACTATGAGGTCTAAGTTCCATAAAAAATGCATATGGATCGGTTTTTTCCGTACAATTATCGTGTTTATCAAAAATTAAATACTTATAGTACATTCCTATATCTGCATCTTCAGAAAAATAAGTAAAAATGCCACTTTCTCCTATTTGTTCCATTTCTGATTTGTTTCCATTCCAATTATTAAAATCGCTTATAACTTGTACTTTTTTTGCATTAGGAGCATAAACTCTAAAAATAACACCTTTAATATCGTTTTCCTCATAAATATGAGCCCCAAAAAACTCATATGCATCAAACATAGTTCCACAATAAAAATCGTGCATGTCTTTCATATGTATATCTTCCTTTCATATATATTTAGATGGTTTAATGTATATTAAAAAATAATATACCTTAATTATATATAATACTTTGCGTCCAAAACAACAAATTAATTACATTATAAAAAAAGTACGTTAAAAAAAATACAATATAAGTTGACAAATAAAATCAAAATATGCTACGATTTTGTCATAAAAATGAATATTATTATGATATTAAGTGGTCAAATTTCTCAGGAGGTTTGAATAAAAGGAAATTAGGTTAGAATCCTAAGCGATCCGGTCACTGTAATCTAGGGAGCAATACTTAATATATCCATTGCATGCCATTTGTATGTGAGAAGGGAAGTAACGCGTTGATCTGTAAGCCAGGAAGCCTGCTTAATATTAATTACTAGGAGAGCTTCCGCGAGAGCGCCACCTACATATCATGATAATCAAGGGATTAGTCTATACTTTTTTAGGCTTTAGAAATTTATTTAAGGTAGATTTTTAGATAAGAGAGTAAGATTATACTTTGATTTAGATAAGATATTAGTGGTGTCTACTTTGTTTGAAGTAGGCACTTTTTATTTGGTTTAATATTTATTTTATTAGGCTATTTATGTTTTAACTCTCCTCAAAGCAAATCTATTTGCATAAAGTTCATTTTTATATACATTTATTCTAATTTTCAATTAATTAAATTTATAAAAGATGGAGGCAAAATTATGCAAGCAACACAAAACAAAAAAACAAACCAAAATAGTTTACTTGAAAAAATGTTTAAGCTAAGTGAACACGATACAAATGTAAAAACAGAATTAATCGCAGGTATTACGACATTTATGACAATGGCGTACATATTAGCAGTAAACTCAAACATGCTATCACAAGCAGGAATGGATGCTGGAGCAGTATTTGTCGCAACTGCATTGTCAGCAGCTTTATCAACTTTAGTTATGGCATTTTTATCAAATTATCCAATAGCATTAGCGCCAGGTATGGGACTTAACGCATTTTTTGCATATACAGTAGTTTTACAAATGGGATATTCTTGGCAAATGGCATTATTAGGAGTATTTATAGAAGGTATTTTATTTATAATTTTAACTATCACAAATTTAAGAGAGCAAATAATAAACTGTATTCCGAATGTTTTAAAAAATGCAGTTACAGCTGGAGTTGGATTATTTATAGCTGCAATAGGAATGAGTAATGCAGGACTTATAAGTATGCAAACAGGTACATTATCACTTGGAAGTATGCATGATCCACTTGTAGTGTTGACAGTTGCTGGATTAGTTATAGCAGCGATTTTAGTATGTAGAAATATAAAGGGTGCTTTACTTATATCTATATTATTGACATCAGCAATAGGTATGGTTACTGGAATAGTAGCTCTACCTACACAAGTATTTTCACTTAATATTCCATCATTAAAGCCAACTTTTATGCAGGCTTTTTCAGTACCAATGAATCAAATATTTAGTTTAGATATGGTAATAGTTGTATTTACTTTCTTATTTATGGATTTATTTGATACAGTTGGATTTTTAGTAGGAATTGCATCTAAAGGAAATTTAATAGATGAAGAAGGAAAAATACCTAAAGCAAAACAAGCAATGCTTGCTGATGCAATAGGAACTACAGTAGGAGCTATGCTTGGAACATCAACTGTTACTTGCTATATGGAAAGCTCAGCTGGTATAAGTGAAGGTGGAAAGACAGGACTTACAGCTTTCACAGTTGCAATATTATTTATTTTATCTTTATTCCTAGCACCATTATTTATAGCAATCCCATCACAAGCTACAGGAGCGGCTCTTATAGTAGTTGGTGTTATGATGGCAGGTTGCTTTAAGGAAATAGATTTTGAAGATTATACAAATGCTATTCCTGCATTTTTAACTTTTATATTAATGCCACTTACTAATAGTGTTGCAGACGGAATAATATTCGGTGTAGTATCTTACACTTTATTAAAATTAGTTACAAATAAGAAAGAAGAAGTAAATATTTCATTAATAATTTTAACAATAATATTTATATGTAGATTTGTATTTTTAAAATAATCTGCATTATTATGATAGATGCTGTTGTATAAATTTAATTTAAGTTTATACAATGGCATTTTTAATTTTTAAATTTTAAAAAGTTTTTAAAATGTCGTCACAATATAGTAAAAAAAAGGTAATATATTATATATAAAAGGTATTGTGTAAAATGGTTTTATTATAAATTATTTAGTTCGGAAGTTATGTGAGAAATAATGGAAAAATTTTAAAAAAAAGAAATAAAAATTTCATTTTATGAAAATATGTATTGATAAAACGTGAATATTAATATAAAATACAAATGTATAGTTCGCTAAAATGAAAGAAAATAGCGAACTTTAAAAGACTTTATTTAAATAAAAAATCGGTAGAAACTTTTTAATTTAAGGTAAAATTAAAGTTTATGTAAATATATTATTAATTAAGGAGGTTACGTATGAAGGTTGCAATCGTAATGGGATCTAAATCAGATTATCCTAAATTAGAAGAAGGTATAAACTTTTTAAGAAAATATGGAATAGAAGTAGTTGTGAGAATATTATCAGCTCACAGAACACCAAAGGAATTAGTTTCTTTTATAGAATCAATAGATGGGGAAGCTGATGTTATAATAGCAGCAGCAGGAAAGGCAGCTCACTTACCAGGTGTTATAGCAGCATCTACATTAATACCAGTAGTCGGACTACCAATCAAATCATCTACTATGGACGGTATGGATTCATTATTATCTATGGTTCAAATGCCAAAAGGAATACCAGTTGCTACAGTAACTATAGATTCAGGATTAAACGCTGCATTAATGGCAATGCAAATAATGAGCATAAAATATCCTAAATTAAAAGAAGACTTAAAAGCATACAGACAAGAAATGGCTCAAAAAGTATTAGATGATGATAAAAGCATTAACGAATAATAATTGTAAAATAATATAAAAAATATTAAGGTAAGAGAATTGTAAAATATTAGGAGGAACTAGAATGTTATTATACGAAGGAAAAGCAAAACAAATTTATAGCACAGATAATGAAAATGAACTTATAGTTTATTATAAAGATGATGCAACTGCATTTAATGGAGAAAAAAAAGCATCAATTGCATCAAAAGGTATATTAAATAATAAAATATGTACAATAATATTTAAAGAATTAGAAAAACAAGGAATAAAAACTCATTTAATAAAAACTTTATCAGATAGAGAACAATTAGTAAAAAAAGTTACAATATTACCATTAGAAGTTATAGTAAGAAATATAACTGCAGGTTCTTTCTGTAAGAGATACGGAGTAGAAGAAGGAATCGTATTAGACAAACCAATATTTGAAATGTCATACAAAAATGACGAATATGGAGATCCACTTATGAATGATGACCACGCCGTAGCATTAAAATTAGCAACTCAAGAAGAAATAGATTACGTTAGAGAACAAACTTTAAAAATCAATGAAATAATGAAAGAATTTTTCTTAAAAATGGACCTAAAATTAGTTGACTTCAAAATAGAATTCGGAAAAGATGCAGATGGAAATATAATATTAGCAGATGAAATATCACCAGATAGCTGTAGATTATGGGATGTTAACACTAATGAAAAATTAGACAAAGATAGATTCAGAAGAGATTTAGGAGATCTTGTTCAAGGTTATGAAGAAGTTCTTTCTAGAATGAATAAATAAATTTAAATTATAGGGGGAATGTCACATGTGTGGTATATTAGGAATTTATTCAAGTAAGAATGTGTCGAAAGAGCTTTATTATGGCTTATATTCTATGCAACATAGAGGCCAAGAAAGCTGTGGTATGGCTGTTCACGATGGAAAAGAAATAAATTACAAAAAAGACATGGGCTTAGTTGGTGATGTATTTAAAGCATCAGATTTAGAACAGCTTCCTGGAACAATAGGAATTGCGCATGTTAGATACTCAACAGCAGGTGGAAGTCATATGTATAACTGTCAACCTTTAGTTGGTTCTTTAAGAAAAAGAAACTTAGGTTTAGTTCACAATGGTAATTTAGTAAATGCTAATTATCTTAAAGAAATGCTAGAAGAAGACGGAATAATGTTCAGTGGTAAGAGTGATACAGAAGTTATTTTATATATGTTAGCTAGATACTATACAGGAGATATAGTAGAAGCTTTAAAATTAACAATGGACCAAATAAAAGGTGCTTATTCATTAGTTATATTAACTGACGATGAGTTAGTTGCTGTTAGAGACCCTCATGGATTTAGACCTCTGTTACTTGGTAAAAAAGATGATGAATACATCTTTGCTTCTGAAGACTGTGAAATAGAAATTCTTGGTGGAGAAGTTATAAGAGACTTAGAACCAGGAGAAATAGCAGTAGTTAAGGATGGAGAATTAAAATCATACAACTTTAGTAATAAATGTAAAACTATGAAGAAAAGTTGTATATTTGAACATGTTTACTTTGCTAGAAATGATGCAACTATAGATAAAGTAAATGCGTACGAATTTAGAGTTAAATCAGGAGAAATATTGTCTCAAGATGACGATGTAAAAGCAGATATGGTAGTTCCTGTTCCAGACTCAGGATGGGCAGCTGCTATAGGATATGCAAATGCTAGTGGTCTTCCATTAACAGAAGCATTAGTAAAAAATAGATATGTAGGTAGAACATTTATAAAACCTACTCAAGAAGAAAGAGAGCTTGGAGTAAAAATAAAATTAAATCCTTTAAGTAGAGTATTAAAGGGAAAATCAATAATACTTGTTGATGACTCAATTGTTAGAGGAACTACTTCAAAACAATTAGTAAAATCATTAAGAGATGCTGGAGCTAGTGAAATACATCTAAGAATAACATCTCCTCCAGTTAAATATTCTTGCTATTATGGTATCGATACTCCAAATCGTTCTAAATTAATAGCTGCAACAAAGAGCTTAGAAGAAATGAGAGAATATATAGGTTGCGACACATTAAAATTCTTAGATATAGATAAAATGATGAGCGCAGTTGGAGAAGGCAACGAATTTAAATTCTGTAAAGCTTGCTTTGACGGAAATTACCCAGTTAAGAAAATTGACAAGGAGGACGAATAAAAGATGGCAAAATTAACTTACGAGCAATCAGGCGTAAATATAGATGAAGGTAATAGAGCCGTAAGCCTAATAAAAGGAAAAATAAAAGAAACTTATGATAAAAATGTTATAGGTGATTTAGGAAACTTCAGTGGTTTATATAGCTTAAAAGATTTTATGAGTATGGAAGAACCAGTACTTCTTGCTGCAACAGATGGTGTTGGTACTAAATTAAAATTAGCTCAAATGATGGATAAACACGATACAGTTGGTATAGACTTAGTAGCAATGAGCGTTAATGATTTAATATGCCAAGGTGCTAAGCCATTATTATTCTTAGATTACATAGCAATAGGAAAATTAGTTCCAGAACATATAGATCAAATAGTAGCAGGTGTTGCTAATGGATGTAAAATGTCTGGATGCGCATTAATCGGTGGTGAAACTGCTGAAATGCCAGGTATGTATGCTGAAGATGAATACGATTTAGCAGGATTTGCTGTTGGTATAGCTGACAAAACTAAAATAGTATCAGGAAAAGATGTAAAAGCAGGAGACGTATTAGTTGGAGTTTCTTCAAGTGGTATACACAGTAATGGTTTCTCTTTCATAAGAAAAATATTCTTAGATACTTATAACTATGATTTAAATCAATATGTTGAAGAATTAGGAATGACAGTTGGAGAAGCTTTATTAACACCAACAAAAATATACGTAAAATTAGTTTTAGATTTATTAGAAAAACACAACATAAAAGCAATAGCTCATATTACTGGTGGTGGAGTTATAGAAAACATAACAAGAGTTATACCTAAAGGATTAGGATTAGATATAAAAACTGATTCTTGGGAAAAACCACCAATATTCAAGATGATAGAAGGATTCGATATAGTAGAAAAAAGAGAACTTCATAAGAGCTTTAACATGGGTATTGGACTTGTATTTATCGTAAACAAGGAAGATGCACCAGCTCTAGTTGATTATATAAACAATAGAGAAGAAGATCCAATAGATGTAGATGAAAAATATGCTGAATTAATGAAAGATAAAGCATACATAGTTGGTGAAGTAGTAGACAGTCACGAAGGTGTTGAATTATGCTAAATATAGGGGTTTTAGTTTCTGGAGGAGGCTCTAATTTACAAGCTATAATAGATGGCTGTGAAAAAGGAGAAATAAAAGGAAATATAAAAGTAGTTATATCTAATAAAGAAGATGCTTTTGGTCTAGAAAGAGCTAAAAAACACAATATAAGAGCTGTCTTTGAAAAAAACGAAGATGAAGTAATAAAGATATTAAAAGAAGAAAATGTAGACTTAGTAGTTTTGGCTGGTTATCTTAAGATAATCAGTCCAAAATTCGTAAATGAATTTAGAAATAAAATGATGAATATACATCCATCACTAATTCCTTCTTTCTGTGGAGATGGATTCTACGGAGAGAGAGTTCACCAAGCTGTAATTGATTATGGTGCAAAGGTTTCAGGTGCTACAGTTCACTTTGTAAACGAAGAAGCAGATGCAGGTCCAATAATCATGCAAGATACAGTTAAGGTAATGGATGACGATGATGCTAAGGCATTGGCTAAGAGAGTTTTAGAAGTAGAACATACAATTCTTCCTAAATGCGTAAAACTATTTTGCGAAGGAAAGATATCTGTAGAAGGTAGAAAAGTTAAAGTAAATGATTAATAAAAAGACACTGAAAAACTAGGAGGGAAAATATGAAGATATTAGTTGTAGGTGGCGGTGGAAGAGAACATGCTATCTGCTGGAAATTAAGTAATGAAAAAGATGTAGAAAAAATATACTGTGCTCCAGGAAATCCAGGAATAGCTAAGGTTGCAGAATGTGTAAGCATAGCTGATTCAGATTTAGAGGCATTAGTAAATTTTGCAAAAGAAAAAGAAATAGATATAACTGTAGTTGGACCAGAGGTACCATTAGTAATGGGTATAACAGATGTTTTTGAAGCTGAAGGATTAAAAGTATTTGGTCCAAATAAAAAATGTGCTCAGTTAGAAGGAAGCAAGGCATTTTCAAAAGATTTCATGATAAGACATGGATTACCAACAGCTAAATATAAAGAATATACTGACCTAGATGAAGCTATAGCTGATATAGACAACTACGGTTATCCAGTTGTTATAAAAGCAGATGGATTAGCAGCAGGAAAAGGTGTTGTAATACCTGAAAACAGAGAAGATGCTATAACTACTCTAAAAGAAATGATGACTGATAAAAAATTCGGTGATGCTGGAGATAAAATAGTTATAGAAGAATTCCTAACAGGAGTTGAAACTTCTATACTAGCTTTTGTAGACCATGACACAATAGTTCCTATGGTAAGTGCAAAAGACCACAAGAAAGTAAACAATGGAGAAACTGGTTTAAATACTGGTGGAATGGGAACTTTCTCTCCAAGTGAAATATACACTGATGAATTAGCAAAAGATATAAAAGAAAATGTATTAGATAAAACTTTAAAGGGATTCCAAGCAGATGGATTAGACTTTAAGGGAATATTATTCGTAGGATTAATGATAACTGAAGATGGACCTAAGGTACTTGAATACAATGTAAGATTTGGGGATCCTGAAACTCAATCTGTTTTATTCAGATTAGAAACTGATTTAAACAAAATAATATCAGCAGTTATCGACAACAAATTAAAAGATGTAGATATAACTTACACTGATGAAGAAGCAATATGCGTAATGCTTACATCAGGTGGATATCCTGAAAGCTACGAAAAAGGAAAAGTAATAACAGGCCTTGATGACTTAGACGACGATATAGTAGTTTTCCACAGTGGTACTAAATTAGTAGATGGAAATATAGTAACTAACGGTGGTAGAGTAATCGGTATAACTACTAAAGCTAAAACTGTAAAGGAAGCAGGAGAAAAAGTTTACGAAAACATCAAAAAAATCAATTTTGAAGGAATGCATTATAGAACAGACATATGGAAATAGATTTTCAATAAAATAAAAAAGGGAAAATGAGAGATTTCTTAATGGAGGAATAATATGAGTTCAAATGTAAAAAGACTTTTAGTTGAAAAGAGAGAAGGATTCGATCTTGAAGCAAAAGCATTAATGAAAGATTTAAAGGACAGCTTACATATAGATTGTATAGACGATTTAAGATTATTAAATAGATATGATATAGAAGGATTATCTGATGAAGTTTGTGATTCTGCTGCAAAAACAATATTCTCAGAACCAAACCTAGATGTTGTATATAAAGAAACAGTTGAATACGACAAAGATGCAAAAGTATTTGCAGTTGAATATTTACCAGGTCAATACGACCAAAGAGCAGATTGGGCAGCTCAATGTGTTCAAATAATAAATGAAGGTCAAAGACCTAATATAAACAGTGCAAAATTATACATCTTATCAGGAGATATAGATGATGAATTATTTGCAAGAATAAAAGCATATGTAATAAATCCAGTTGATAGTAGAGAAGCTACTTTAGAAAAACCAGAAACTCTAGAATTAGAAACTGAAATACCAACAGAAGTTGAAACTCTAGATGGATTTATAGATTTAGATATGGCAGGTTTAGAAGCTTTCTTAAAAGAACAAGGTCTAGCTATGACAATAGATGACTTAAAATATGTTCAAGAATACTTCCAAAACCAAGAAAAGAGAAATCCAACTATAACAGAAATAAAAGTTCTAGATACTTATTGGTCAGATCACTGTAGACACACTACATTTATGACTCAAATAGAAGGTGTAGACATAGAAGATGGTAAATACAACGAAATAATCAAAGAAACTTATTCAAAATACGTTGAAGCTAGAAATACTATCTACATAGACAGACAAAAAGATATGTGTCTAATGGACATAGCTACTATAGCTGTAAAGGAACTTAAAAAAGCAGGTAAATTACAAGATTTAGATGAAAGTGAAGAAATAAATGCTTGTAGTGTAAACATAGATGTAAATGTTGATGGTAAAATAGAAAAATATCTATTAATGTTCAAAAACGAAACTCACAACCATCCAACAGAAATAGAACCATTTGGTGGAGCTGCTACTTGCTTAGGTGGAGCAATCAGAGACCCACTTTCAGGAAGAAGCTACGTATACCAAGCAATGCGTGTTACTGGTAGTGCAGACCCTAGAACTTCTCTAGAA